>JAJTBL010000351.1 GCA_021286925.1 Spirochaetia bacterium
GGCCGCGGATGGATTGTCATTGCTCTTGTCATCTTTTCCATGTGGAACCCCGCCCGCTCAATCTGGGGCGCCATGCTGTTCGGCGGAATCAACGCGGTTCAGTTCAGACTACAGGCTTCCGGAACCAATATCCCGGCCAGTTTTTTGAACATGCTGCCCTATTTGGGAACAATTACAGTTCTGGTGGTGATGACCTGGTGGGAAGCGCTGTCTAAAAAAATCGGCGCTCCAGCAGCGCTGGGTACCGCCTACATGCGGGAAGACAAATAGAGTAAAACACGAAGCTTTATCAAATCATGTGACATTCAAATTCAATATAAACAATAAAAGGCTGCCGACTTTATGCCGGCAGCCTTTTTATTAAGATGTTCTAAAATTCGCCTCGTGTATCATGCAAGGATATGCTTGAGGACGAAGAAGAAAGCTACGATCCAGGTAACTAGCGGAATGTCTTTCATCTTGCCTGCGAACGCCTTGATGACGACATAAGAAATCATGCCGAACACCAGCCCCTCAGCGATAGAATATGAAAGCGGCATCATCAGGATAGTCAGGTAAGCAGGGATGGCTTCAGTATAGTCACCAAGTTCGATTTCCTTGATGGGGGCCATCATGAAAAGGCCGACAATAATGAGTGCAGGAGCGGTTGCAGCGCCGGGAACCAGCAGGAAAATCGGTGCGAAGAAGAGCGACAGAAGGAAGAGAACGCCGGTCGTGAGTGCGGTTAGACCTGTTCTTCCGCCTTCAGCGACACCTGAAGCACTTTCAACATAGGATGTAACCGTGGAGGTACCGAGGCAGGCGCCCGCAACCGTACCAACCGCGTCCGCAAGCAGAGCTTGCTTGACTCTCGGAATAGTCCCGTCTTTGTTGATGATCCCGGCTTGCGTGGTAACTCCGACCAGCGTCCCGATGGTATCGAAAATATCGACAAAAAGGAATGTGAAGAAAACGACAAAGAAATCCAGCGTGAATACCTTGTCAAACTGGAACTGAAAAAGCAAAGGAGCTGCGGGAGAACTGACAGGTGAGAAATTCTCAGGCACTTTGGTCACACCGAAAGGAATCCCAAGGATTGTTGTCGCGATGATACCGATCAGCAAGGCGCCTTTGACTTTATAAACAAGCAGAATACCGGTAAACAGAAGCCCGATTATAGCGAGCAAGGCCGGACCGGAAGTAACATGTCCCAGAGAAACCAGGGTTGCATCATTCTTTACGATAATACCAGCGTTCTGCAGACCGATGAATGCGATAAATAGACCGATACCGACGGAAACCGCGTTCTTTATATTTTTAGGAATGGAGGCAACGATAGCTTCGCGGATATTGAACAATGACATCAGGATGAAGACGATGCCTTCAAGGAATACCGCCGTCAGCGCAAGCTGCCAGGAATACCCCATGCCGAGAACGACGCTAAAGGCGAAGAAGGCGTTGAGACCCATGCCTGGAGCTAGCGCGATCGGCAGATTGGCAAGGAAAGCCATCAGGACAATCGCGATAAATGAGGAGAGCGCGGTGGCCGTAAAAACACCGCCTGCCGGCAATCCCGCGGCTGATAGAATGCCCGGGTTGACTGCCAGAATATAGGCCATGGTCATAAAGGTAGTA
This sequence comes from Spirochaetia bacterium, assembly GCA_021286925.1. GTDB lineage: Bacteria > Spirochaetota > Spirochaetia > Treponematales > Rectinemataceae > JAJTBL01. Next base: position 1,615 of record JAJTBL010000351.1, read on the forward strand.
ATACCGGCAACTATTTCGGTCCTCACCGTCGTGCCGTGCTCTTTGAGCTTGAACAGCTTTTCCATAGATACTCCTTTCTTTTGGTACAAAAAGTGCAAACGGTTCAAGGATACATGGGGTTTAGCAGGAACGCAAGGGAAAAATTCAGATATTTTTTCTTTAAAAAATCAATTTTAAGTTTGCAAAATGGGAAAAACCGTACTAGAATCAAAGGCCGCGCCCGGAAGTGATCGCCATCCCTTCATTTCTGCATGCTCACATTCGAGGATTAGTCATGGAAAAAGAGATCATCGACGCCGCAATCGGCAAAACAATATGC
>JAJTBL010000352.1 GCA_021286925.1 Spirochaetia bacterium
CGATAAAATACACGCCCGAATATGGGCAAATCGCCATCAAAGCATTTGCCACAGAGTCCGCTGTACTTGTGTATATCAAAGACAACGGAATTGGGATTGCCAAAGACGAGCAAGAAAAAATATTTGAACGATTCTATCGAGTTGAAAAAGGAAGAAGTTCCCGCTCCGGCGGCAGCGGCATTGGGCTGGCCATTGTCCGCGACATCATGTCGCTCTTTGGCGGCTCTGTGCATGTCGACAGCGAACTGGGTAAAGGGGCCGCGTTCACACTCGAATTTCCGATCCAGCATCCGCAAAAAGCGATTCCGGATACCGCGCTGCCCCAGCCCGCATCAAACCGTGAATAATGGAGTATTCCGATGAATATTGAATTATGGTCATTTGGCTTTAAATACGGGCTTTTTGAAGGGGACGCCATCTTTGATGTCCGCTTTCTCCCCAATCCCTACTATGATGAATCACTGCGCCATTTGACCGGCCGAGACAAAAACTGTGCAGACTATGTATTCAAAGAAGACCCGGATATGAAGTTGGTCAAAGCTTTGGCATCTTTGGTGATTGAGATGCGAAAGGCAGCCTCTGCCGAAAAAAAACCATGCCTGGTCATTGCCGTCGGTTGTACCGGCGGACAGCATCGCTCCGTTGCCGTCGCGGAAGCTGTGGCAGAAGAAATCCGCGCACGTTCAAAGAGCCTGCCTATCTCGCCGCACGATGCTATCTGCGATTGCATCATCGATGTCCACCACCGTGACGAGCATTTGTGGTCATTACAGCCTTCAAGGCTGGCGATTTAATTGCCGATGTGGGTCGCTGTACGTGACGGGCTGCAGCAGTTCAATCCACCTTATTTTGCTGAAAATGTGGCTCAGTTTTTCGGGCTCACTAGAGTGAACACATTATAGCCAAAAATAAAGGTGAAATACCATAAAAAAAGGCTCTCCGAAGAGAGCCTAAAAATGCCCAGAGGGGGACTTGAACCCCCAAGCCTCTCGGCACTAGTACCTGAAACTAGCGTGTCTGCCAATTCCACCATCTGGGCGTGACGGGCTATTATTACCAGTCATTGGCAATTATGTCAATAACTTTCAGGAAAGCTTCGCGTTTTGCAGGCTAGCTCCCTCAAGCTGTTGGATATGGATACCGCGATGGAATTTTGTGGGCTTTGCACTCGCTATTCTGAAAAACCCCTGCCATCAAACATATTCTCCTTGAAATCACCGGTAAACTGACCGAATAATACATATAAAGAGGCAAAACAGCATGACAGCTGACTCAATCTCGGTATTAATCTTTCTCGTTGGTGATAAAAGTTTCTGCCTTGAAATTGATGTGATCGACCATGTCATCAGCGCCTGCGCCATCTCGCCGGTACCTGATACAAAATCTAGCATTGAGGGTATCATCAATGTCAGAGGAAGAATCATGCCAGTCGTCAATATGGGAAGCAAATGTTTCTCAAAACCTATCCCGCTCGCCTTGAGTGATAAATTCATAATAATTACAATTGAAAAACGTTACCTGGCTCTCCATGTGACCGATACTCTCGAAATTCTCACTCTGAAAAAGACAGCAATTACGGAACCGGACACTATTTTGCCCGGACTTTCAGTCATCTCGGGGATAATCCAATATGCACAGGAGCTTTCACTGCTCTACAACCCGCGGAAATTCTTCAGGAATGAGTTCATGGAAGCCTCTGAAGAAGAGCCGCAGGAAGCAAACCATGGTACCGCTCTGGAGATAAATTGATGTTTTCCGATCAGCCGGCAGGGCAATTTAATGCGGAAAATCAGGAAGATCTGACCAGCCTGATTCCGCGTCTGACTGAAGCAATTGAAAGCGCATTGAGCATAAAAAAAAACAGCCTGCATCATTATACTGTGCGAAAAGCTGTTCAGGCTCTGTGCAAAACGCTGAAAATCAGCTTGGATGA
>JAJTBL010000020.1 GCA_021286925.1 Spirochaetia bacterium
CGATACAATCCTTGCAAAGCTCAAAACTGTCGCCATGGTCAAGATGGAGGACGATGGGAATCGGGTAGCCGAGCTCCTTGGCGTATTCAACCGCACCTTTGGCCATGTTGCGCAGAAGCGTGGCGTTGGCATATTTTCTCGCGCCAGCCGACACCTGCAGGATGACGGGGCTTTTGGTTTCGACACAAGCCTGGATAATAGCCTGAAGCTGTTCCATATTGTTGAAATTGTAAGCCGGAATGGCGTAGCCGCCTTCGACCGCTTTCTTGAACAATTCAACCGTATTGACCAGCCCCAATTCCTTGTAACTTGTCATGATAACCTCCGTTAGGTTTCAGGATTCAGGAGAATCGAGGAAAACTTTGACATGCATTTATCTTCCATAACCCTGCTTTTGCTGGTAATCTTATGGAACAGGGCGCTCAGCGTCAAGTCTGCCGGAGAGGATGAAGCATGAAAGCTGTTCTTTCAGAAAGAAAATCGAACCAACTGCTTGCCTTCCTTTTAATTTTTCTCGCCGTCATCTGCCTTGCGTCCTGTTCTTCGGAAAAGACGAATGACAACAGCAGCCGCTATTTTCTTTTCGATGAAGCCTTCAGCCAGCTTTTCCCGGTCCTGACAGCCAGGATCGAAAAAGTGGTTCAGGCAGAATCCGCCGGCCAATCCGGCCCTGAACGCGGCCGGATATCGCCCATACCATCGCTCAAGGGTTCAATCAGCAATCTAATAAGCCAGTGGACTCAGAAGGGAGAGCCGCTGACGATTATTGCAAGCCCGCTCGCCAGAAAGCTCATCCTCGAGGATGGGCGGCTCCAGGGTTCCGCGGCGCTCATCACCCCCTTCGGCGATGTTGTCTACGACTATGACGCCGCCTATGCAAAAATTGCCGAAAACCTGGCAGGCAGGCTGAATTCGATCCAGAAAAAAGAAAAAAGGCAGGCCGTTTGCGGCGTGCTCTTTCAGGAAAATTTCATGCGGCAGGCGAGTGCTTTGGCACGGTTTGAGGATGTCTTGAAGCAAAAGGCTGGCGGCGCGTCGCTCATTATAAAAAAGGTCGCTATCGGTGCGGACACTGTCGATACAGACAGCAGTTTCACCGCGCAATTTGAGGAAATACGGCGGGAAAAGCCCGATATGGTGCTGATTGCCGTCGATCACCCGGAACTTGTTCAGCGCTGGGCGCGAGAACCACGGCAGGAAACCGAAAAACTTTTTCTTGCTGTGGACGCGAGCAGCTGGGGCGGTTTTTCATTTGACACCCGTTTATTCAACCTGACAATTCTGGGAAATGAAGCCCTCATGGCGGACAGGGTTCTGCAAAAAGCGCGCATAAGTGTTCCGGGTCAGCAGGCTGGCGGAAGTCTCGAGCTTGTTGCCCTGCCGATCAGAACGACTTGGTTCCGAAAATAATTCCGGCGTTTTGCTGAACAATTCCCGCAAGTTTATCGGCTGTCGAATTTCTCAGGCCCGCGGCAATTTCATAGGTTCTTGCGATATCGGCACTGGAAGCGGGCTTGCCCCGCAGGGGTTCCGGATTGAGATAGGGAGCGTCGGTTTCCAGCAAAAGCCTTGAGTCCGGCACGAGGCGCAAAGCCTCCCGCAGCTGGGGCGCGTTTCGGTAGCTCAGATTCCCGGCAAAGGACAGGTAAAAGCCCAGGCTCAGAAATTGCTCAGCTTCAGCGGGTGAGTAGCTGAAGCAATGAATAATAGCCCTGAGGCGTGCTCCACCGGTCTTCAGACCCGAAAATGTATCCTCAAAGGCATCCCGTGAGTGCACTATGAGCGGCAGGCTCTGTTCGCCAGCCAGTTCGATTTGTTTTTCAAAGAGGCGGATCTGAGCGCCCCGGCTTCCATCCATGTGGAAATAATCCAGGCCGCACTCGCCTATCGCCGCAACCCGCCCGCTAGCGCAATCATCTTTGAGGCGAGAGAGGCTTTCATCCTGATTATCGAGTGCGGTCTGCGATGGCCAGATGCCCGCAGAGAATTTCAGCCAGGCATACCGGCCGAAGACTCCCAGCCGCGGCGCCAGATCACCAGCTTCCGTCCCGACATCGACGATGAATGGCTTGGGCGAGTCCGCTGAGCCCCGCCTGAGTTCTTCATATTCATCGAGCAGCGAAAAAAGTTTATGGCGGCCGATTCGCTGTTCACAAAGAGAAAGATGCGCATGCGTGTCAGTATACAGCAAATCAGCCTCCGCTCGGCCCAAGCCGTGCTATCAGGAATTTTTGCCCTCAGCCGGACGGATTACGATAAAGTCCAGCCCATCCGGTGTTTTTGCGACCTGTACCGTATCACCTTCGCGAATATCTCCCGAAAGCACTTTTCTCGCAAGGGGGTTTTCGAGCAATGCCTGAATAGCTCGCTTCAGCGGCCGGGCGCCATAGAGCGGATCATAGCCCTCATTCGCGATAAAATCGCGGGCTTCGTCATCGACCTTCAGCGTGATAGACCGCTGTGACATTCTGCCGGCCAATTCCGCAAGACGCAGATCCGCGATTCTCCGGATCATGGAGGCGTCCAGCCGGTCAAATATGACGATCTCATCGATTCGATTCAGGAACTCAGGTTTGAATGCGGTTTTCAGCAGAGCATCGATACCCTGGCGGATTTCCTCGCGCCCCTTCGCTTCCAGAATCAAGTCAGACCCCAGGTTGCTGGTCATGATGATAATGGTATTCCTGAAATCGACAACCCTTCCCTGCCCGTCAGTAAGCCGGCCGTCATCGAGGGTTTGCAGCAGGACGTTGAAAACCTCGGGGTGTGCTTTTTCGATTTCATCGAAGAGCACTACCGAGTACGGCCTTCGCCGCACCGCTTCGGTGAGCTGGCCACCCTCATCATAGCCGACATAGCCGGGAGGCGCTCCAATCAGCCTGCTGACGGAGTGCTTTTCCATATACTCGCTCATGTCGATTCTGGTGAGTGATTTTTCATCATTGAACAAAAACTCAGCCAGGGCTTTTGCAAGTTCTGTCTTGCCGACGCCGGTCGGGCCGAGGAAAAGGAAGGAGCCAAGCGGCTTTCTCGGATCGGAAAGCCCCGCTCGATTTCGCCTGATGGCGTCTGACACGGCGCGAAGCGCTTCTTCCTGGCCGATTACCCGCATCGCCAGCTTCTGTTCCAGCTCGACATATTTCTGCAGTTCGCTTGAGAGCATTTTAGACACCGGGATTCCAGTCCAGTTTGAAACAACCCGGGCGATATCGTCTTCGGACACTGCCTCGCGGAGCAAAGTCTGCCCCTCTGCCCTGGACTTGAGCTCGCTGGTCAGCGATTCAAGCTTTTTCTGCGCTTCAACCAGCCGCCCGTATTTTATCTCGGATGCTTTTGCCAGATCCCCTTCCCGGAGTTTCCTATCAGCTTCAAGCTTCAGCTCTTCTATCTGCTGTTTCAGATTCCGAATTTCGCTGATCTTCTGCTTTTCGGTTTCCCACTTCATCTTCATGCTGTCGCGCTGAGCTGTCAAATCCGCAATTTCCTTGCGCATTTTTGCAAGCCGCTCGGCGGAAGCCGCATCAGCTTCCCGCTCCAGCGCCTGGGCTTCCATTTTAAGCTGAATGAGCTTGCGTTCCAGAACATCGAGGTCAGTCGGCTGGCTTTCGATTTCCATTTTAAGACGGGAAGCTGCTTCATCCACCAAATCGATTGCCTTGTCAGGCAAAAAACGGCTGGTGATGTAGCGGTCCGAAAGCACTGCAGCAGCGATGATCGCGTCGTCCCGGATACGCACGCCATGGTGCACCTCATAGCGCTCCTTCAGCCCGCGGAGAATCGCGATTGTGGCTTCGACGCTAGGGGGAGCGCAGTAAACCGGCTGGAACCTTCGCTCGAGCGCGGCGTCCTTTTCGATATGCTTGCGGTACTCATCCAGCGTTGTCGCGCCGATTGCGCGCAGTTCGCCGCGGGCAAGGGCAGGCTTCAGCAGGTTGGAAGCATCCATCGCGCCTTCAGCCGCGCCGGCGCCGACCAGCGTATGCAGTTCGTCGATAAAGAGAATGATTTTCCCGTCCGATTTCTGGATTTCTTCTATGACCGCCTTCAGGCGCTCTTCAAATTCGCCGCGGAACTTCGAGCCGGCGACCAGCGCACCCAGGTCCAGCGCAAGGACAGTCTTGTCCCTGATGCTGTCGGGCACATCGCCTTCTACAATCCGCCTGGCCAGTCCCTCGACGATGGCGGTTTTTCCAACACCCGGCTCGCCGATGAGCACCGGATTGTTTTTCGTTCTGCGCGACAGGACCTGCATGACACGGCGGATTTCCTCATCCCGGCCGATAACCGGATCAAGCTTGCCAGCCCGCGCCAAAGCGGTCAGATCCCGCGTAAAACGCTCGAGGACACGATACTTTTCTTCGGCTTCCTGATCCGTGACCCGGCGGTTGCCGCGGATGCTCTTCAAGGTCGCGAGCACACGGTCCTTGGTGATCCCCAGCTGTTTCAAGAGCTCAGCCGCGGGACATTCGACTGCGAGAATGCCGAGCAGCAGATGCTCAGCGGCCACAAACTCATCCTTGATAGCAGCAGCTTCGGCTTCGGCTTTGGCTATGGCTTTGGACGCCGCCGGTGAAAGATACACCTGACTGGCTGAACCATAGGCCTTGGGCAATTTTTCCACACGAACGCCAAGCTCGCGTGCGAGCGAAGCGACATCAACCCCAATTCGTTCGCACAGCAAAGGGATGACGCCTTCCTCCTGATCCAGCAAAGCGAGGAGTATATGTTCGGGCTCAACGCTTGGATTGTCATGTTTCTGGGCAAGTGAAACGGCATCGCGCACGGCTTCCTGCGCCTTGAGAGTAAATTTTTCGTAATTCATTTGGATTAACCTCGGTAGGATATGTTTTTCATAAATAAGATACAAAACATCAAAAAAAATGGCAAATTTCAAACTGGAAATTCATAGCTCTGCGGCATTGGATTCTTTGCCAAAGCAGGATACAATGCGGGTCATCATGGAAGACTTCAAAGCGGTCATATTGCACGGTTTTTCGAATGAAGAAGCCCTGGCCATCATGCGGGCAGTCAAAAGTCTCGGAATTGCAGCAAACCAGACAGCCTTTGCTACGACAACGCCCACCAGCCTGCAATGGAAGGTGGAATACCTCCTCGAGCATCTGCACGAGGAGCACGAGATGATGCAGACCAGGCTGGCGGAGCAAAAAAAAGCCGGACGCTGATCCGTCCGGCCTGCTCACATTTCATTCACCCTTCACTCTGGATCGAAATCAGGAATTTTTTCCTTGAGCGCCTTGACAAAATCCTCGCCCTTGACGCCCTGTTTGAGCGCGATAAATACGACATTATCACGGCCGGAAATGGTGCCGAGCACCTCATCCAGGCCCATGTTGTCGATCGCCAGGGCTACTGAATCGCTGTGACCGGAAAACGTACGGACTACAACCAGACTTTCATTCCAATCGACGGAAACATAGCCGCGCAAAAAATCCTGAACCAGATGGCGCTCGGATTCTTTCCGTTCCTCATCCGACGGAATTGTGTAATAGTAGCCGGAATGGCCATCGGCGACCTTGCCTACTTTCAGATACTTGAGATCCCGAGAAAGCGTCGCCTGGGTGACGGTATACCCTTCTTCAACCAACAGCTGGAGCAGTGTATCCTGGGAATCGATTCGATGCGTTTTGATGAGGTTTCGAATAACCTTGAGTCTTTCAAGTCGTTCTTTCATAGCAGAGGTTTCTCCATATAAAACAAAAGCTGTTCATTATTGCATGAAAATGCAGATTTTGGCAAGGACAACCGCGGACGTATCGATAAGAATCCTATTGCCGGTTCCACCCAAGTTTTGCCTGAATCCCATGAAAGAACATGTCCCAGTTGGTACGGTTTTCAAAAAATGCGCGGGCAGACTCATATCCGGAATCGTACAGCTTCCGATAGGTTTCATCGCCTGTATCCACGTCGAAATATGTTGACGGCACACCTTTGTCGTCGATAAAAATAGTCCTTCCCTTGTTTTTTTCGTTCATGGCTATCAGATGCTCCTGCACCAGCAGAAGGGATTCAAAAAGGGCGCTCAGATAGTCCACAAGCCCATCAACCTTTTTATACCGGGTTTCGCTGGGGGATGTGAAAATGAACATGCCAAGCGTCTCGGTATTGACGCCATTGACGATTTTTTTGCCGTACCGAGGGTCGTCGAAAAGATTGATAGGATAGTTCCACATGATACCGCCGTCGGCATAGCTCTGCGGCTCACTGGTGCCCGGATACTGGTACTCAATTGATTCGAAATAAAATGGAATGGACATGGAAATTCTCGCGGCGAGCGCAACTTCCATATCCGGCGTCGTTTCGTAGGAAAAAACACGGCTCATCCGGTTGCTGATGTCGGTACCGGTAATGTAGAGGTCCAGAAAATCTCGGCCGCCTGCGTGGATTTCAGGATTCCTGAAATCAGCGAAGGTATAGCTGTCCTTTGCAACCGTAAATTGCTCAGCGATGACATTTTTAAGCCAGGTATAGAAATAGTCGCTTGAATACCAACCGCGGTCCTGGATGAAACGCATCGAGCACTGGACATTTTTAAAAACAGACCGAAACTGATTTCTGATGGCAAGGGGACTGGCCTTGAGAAATCTGACGTGTTCTTCAGTCTTTGTCCCCTCGCTGGGTACTTTTCGATATTCCAAACTGTCGCTGATTCTGTGAATTTCGTCAAAAGAGGAAAAATTCATGGAGAGAACTGTCGCCGTGATCGCTCCGGCAGAGGTTCCGGCGACGCGCTCAATCGAACGCATGAGACCCTTTTCATAAAGAAATTGCAAGGCGCCGAGGTATGCGATTCCGCGAACACCACCGCCTTTGAAAACAAGATTCCTGTATGTAGGCATGCTATCAGTATAGCATGACCGGCCGCCTCCTTGCATAGGACTCGGTTGCATAAATTGAGCTTTGGCGATAGGCTTTCATCATGCAGGAATCATGGCAGAACGAAATGCGGCGGAGAATCACGGATTTGACCGATGAGCAGAATTCCAAACTTATCCATGAATTGGTACAAAAAAACGCACTGCCCTTCGCGGCGACTGATTATTGGCTTTCGCTTGCCGATGAAGATTACCGGACCTGCAAACGGGATGACCGCGGCGTACCGCTGGATCCGATCCTCGCCCAGGCTTTGCCGTCACCGGCGGAGCTTGAGTTTTCAGCGCTTGAAAGCATCGACCCGCTCAATGAATCCACGCATTCGCCCTATCCGCGGATTGTCCATCAATACCCATCGCGGATACTGCTCCGGACAACCGGCGAATGCGCACTCTTCTGCCGGCATTGTTTCAGGCGAAGCCTTCTGCCGCAGGAGCGCGGCTTTATTTCAGAAAGCACGGAAAACAAGCTCACAGACTACCTGAAAGCCCATCAGGAAGTGCGTGAAGTGCTCATCTCGGGCGGAGACCCGCTGACTGCCTCAGATGCCCGGCTGGCAAAGCTTTTTACAGGCATCCGGGAAGCCGGCGCGAATATTCTCATCAGGCTTTGCACACGGATGCCGGTCAGCCTGCCCTCACGGGTAAGCCCGGAATTTCTCGGCATGCTGAAAGGGTTCAAACCATTGCAGGTGGTTCTGCATATCAACCATCCGAAAGAGCTTTCTGATGTTTTTATCGAAAAGGCAGGGCTGTTTTTAGAAGCGGGTCTTCCCGTGCACAGCCAGACTGTTCTCCTGCGAGGCATCAACGACAACCCCGAAACCTTGGTCAGTCTTTTTTCCAGGCTGACGCGAATCGGCATCGATCCGTATTACTTGTTTCAGGGGGATCTGGCAGCGGGCACAGGGCATTTCCGTGTTCCGATGTCCCGGGGGTTGGCGCTGTATGAGGAACTCAGAAAACAGCTGTCGGGGCTGGAATTGCCGCGCTTTGCGGTTGACGCGCCCGACGGCGCCGGGAAACTGTACCTGCCGGAAAGCGTTGTCGGACGCGAGGGCGATTTCTGGATATTGCGGGCTCCGGATGGTTCGCTCCACCGATATCCCGAAGAAACCGATTAAAAGCGAGGCTTCAGCTTATTCCCACTCGATTGTCGCAGGCGGCTTGGACGAGACATCGTACACTACGCGCCCGATTTCCGGCACTCGATTGGTAATGGCTGAAGAAATCGCGATGAGGTCAGCGGCGTCAAAGGGGTAGACCTGGGCTGTCATGCCATCTTCGCTGGTGACCGCCCGCAGGGCTGCCACATAGCCGTATTTGCGTTCATCTCCAGCAACCCCAACGGATCGCACCGGAAGCAAGACGCAAAATGCCTGCCAGATTTTGTCATACAAACCAAGTTCGCGCAATTTTTGGATAAAAACCGCGTCAGCGTTACGGAGGATGTCGCATTTTTCCCGATCGACCGCGCCGAGAATTCTGACTCCCAGCCCTGGTCCCGGGAAAGGATGGCGGCCCACAACCGACTCAGGAAGCCCCAAAAGCCTGCCCAGAGCCCTGACCTCGTCCTTGTACAGCCGATCCAGCGGCTCGATGACCAGCCCCTTGCGCCGCTTTTCTTCCACGAGCGGACTGCGCACATTGTGGTGACTCTTGATGACCTGAGCTTTTTTCCCCACACCCTTGCCGGATTCGATGAGGTCGGTATAGAGCGTGCCCTGAACCAGAAAAGCGTCTTTGAGCGCAAGCCGCTGGACTTCCTCTTCCTGGACTGTGATGAACATGTCGCCGATTATCCGGCGCTTTTTTTCGGGATCGGTGACCCCGGCCAAGGCACTCAGGAAACGGGCTTCAGCATCCGCCTTATACAGGTGCTTTGCGCCCAGCCTAGCCAGATTGGCCATGACTTCTTCGCTTTCGGCCTTTCTCATGAGGCCGGTATCGATATACAAGAGGTACACCTGCTCAGGTCCCAGAACCCGGAGCAGAAAGGCGCCCGCGACGGTGGAATCGACGCCGCCTGAGATTAGAAGGAGCGCCGGCCTGTCCTGAATGGCTGTGCGGATTTTGTCAGCTTCCTGGTCCAGATACGCCTGCATTGACCAGCCAGCCTTCGTTTTGCAGATGCCGAACACAAAATTGGAAAGCAGCAAGGTTCCGAATTCACAGTGGCTCACTTCCGGATGGAACTGCACGCCCCAGCGGGCAAGCTTTGTGTGCCTGAGAATCGCGGGAATGTTTCCGTCGGAATCGCCGATGACTTCCCAACCTTCACCGGGGCTGACAATCGAATCCCCATGGCTCATCCAGCTGACAAAGGAAGGGGAGATGCCCTTCAGCAAGGGATCTTCTATTCCAGCCCTGACCGCGACTGTCTTTTTTCCGTATTCGCGCTCGGCCAGTTTGGCGACCCGGCCGCGGGCATCGAGGGTCATGCGCTGGATGCCGTAGCAGACCCCCAAAATCGGAAGACCGCAATCATATACGCTGGAATGAATTATTGGTGCATCAGGCTCATAGGCGCTGAATGGGGAGCCGGAAAGGATGATGCCGGTGCACTCTTTCACGTGCGTTTCGCTTAGCGGGCTGTCGCCTGGTATGATTTCGGAATAGACGCCCAGCTCGCGAACCCGCCGGCCTATCAGCTGTGTGTATTGACTGCCGAAGTCCAGAATCAGAATCTTGTCCACGGGCTTTCCCTCACAATAGTCTGCTGGCGATCCGAGCCGACCGATACAATGGAGATGGGTGTTTCGGTAAAGGTTTCGATAAATTCGACATATTCCCGTGCCTTGGTAGGAAGCTCCTCCCAGCTCTGGCATGCGCTGATGGGCGTCTTCCAGCCGTCAAATTTTTTAAGGACGGGAACAGCCCGCTCCAGGTCCCGGATGGACGCGGGAAAATCCTCGACGACTTTTCCATCAATTCTGTAGGCCACACAGGCTTCAAATTCAGGAAGGGCATCATACACATCGAGATGGGTGAGGACGAGCCGGTCAATGGAGTTGACCATGCAGGCGTAGCGGAGCGCGACCAGATCCAGATAGCCGCATCGCCGCGGTCTGCCGGTTGTTACGCCATACTCGTTGCCAGTTGTCCGGATGTAGTTGGACAGGGATCCCGGAGAATCGTCTTTAAACTCAGTCGGAAACGGGCCATTGCCAACTCGGGTTGTATATGCCTTGAAAACACCCAGAATGCGGTCGATCCTCCGAGGTCCGATGCCGCCCTGGGCAGCCGCGCCTGCTGCACAGGACATGCCCGATGATACAAACGGATAGGTTCCAGTATCGATATCGAGGAGCGCGCCCTGGGCGCCTTCAAAGAGTGTCCAGGAATTCCGGTGCCGGCTGATATAGGCCGCCAGATCCGTCGCCATAGGCTTGAGCTTGCCGCGCCATTTGGCAATGAAGGCTTTGTCTTCTTCACCGAGATTCTGCAGCCGGTCCTCATCATCGATATCGGCAATCCTGATGCCGTCGCGCGATGCCTTGAACGCATAGGCGACGCCGATGCCCCGCCCCGTCGTGCCGATGGGCTTTTTCCGATTGCTTTCCATTTCACGGTCGACGTCTTTATAACGCGGCAGGACCAGATGAGCCCGGTCGGAAATCAGCACCCTGCCCTCCCAGTCAATGCCCTTGGCCTTGAGCCCGTCCAGTTCGGCAAATAATGCCTCCGGATCGATAACCATGCCGGAACCGAGGATGACAATCTTGTCGGAATACAGAATTCCCGAAGGGACCAGGTGGAGGGCGTATTTGGTGCCCGAAAGCACGATGGTGTGCCCCGCATTCGCTCCGCCGGAAAACCGCACGACAATCCCCGCATCCCGCGCGAGATAATCGACAATCTTTCCTTTCCCCTCATCGCCCCACTGCGCGCCGATAATCACTACATTCATTCGAAAACTCCTTGAGAAGCTTTGCTATAATAATCGCCAGCAGAGGAAAAAGACGGAGTGAAGCGTTCGCTAGCGCTTTGGTGCAAAAATACGGTAATTGATGGCGGGGAATAAATTATCCCGCTTTTCCAGGGTGGTGAGCCATTCGGTGTCCACCGTGTTGGCGCAGAGCATTTCATAGATTCGGTTGAAATTCTTGACCGCTTCCACAATCTGCTGCTGGGCAAAGCCGGAGGACTTGCCAGAGCGAAGCAGGAGCGGCCAGTCGGAGGTCATGGCGAGCAAGGCCTCCCGGGCGCCCTGGTTCAGAATGCGTTCGCGAAGCCCGCTCTCATTGGGAAACCGTTCCGCCAGCTCAACCATTCGCTCCAGCACCTTGTGACTGTGGCGATGAACCCAGTCATTGCTGCCGTCCAGCCAGACCTCAGCATAGCCGCCTTCCCCCCAGGACGAAAACTCAGGGGTAGAATGCGGGTTTTCCGGGTTGTGCCGAAGATACTCGGTCAGCGTAACAAATTCGAGTTCATCAGGTCCATGTTTTCGGGCCGCGGTGCGGAACAGCGCCTCAAGGAAGAGCGGACCTTCAAACCACCAGTGGCCGAAAAGTTCGGCGTCATAGGGGCAGACAATCAGCGGTTTTCGGTCCTTCATCAGAAAACCAGCCGCTCTGGCAGTGGTTTTTCGCTCTTCGAGGAAGGCGTGCGCATGTTCAAGAACCTTCGCAGCAGCCGCTCCTGGTTCATACGGCCGCTTTTGATCTGTTCTTCCCGTGATAGCCCAATATTTGAAGCCGGTAAAGCCGTGCTCCACAGAATTGCTGAGATACGGCTCTATATATGAAGAATCGAGATCATAGCCGATATCGCGGTAAAAATCCCGGTATACGGGATCCGCGGGATACCCTTCGGTTTCAGACCAGACAGCCTTTGTAGCCCCTGCGTCACGGATAAACACATTGAGCCCGTCGCTGGTTGTAACCGGCGAGAAAGAACCGAAAAGCGGCGTCGGATTTCCGAGCAAAGCGCCCCGAGTCGTGACAATTGTATATTTTATATTGTATTCGCGCAAAATCTTGCCGATCGCCGGAGACCAGCCCAGCTGTGGCAGCCAGAAACCCTGGGGGTTTTTGCCAAAGACCGAACGATGCGCGACAATGGCGGTCTCGATCTGGGCAAGCAAGGCTTCCGGCACATCCTGATAGAGGGGCAGAAAGGCATGCGTCGCCCCGCTGGTCAGAATCTCGATTTTGCCCTTTTTATAGTAATAATCGAAGGCAGGCAGAATTTCCCGGCCATAGAGGGTTTCAAAATCCGCCAGGTTCCGCAGATATAGCGTATGATACATGGCGGCAAGCGGGGCAAAGACAGGATCTCCCGCAAGCCGCTCCTTTTCCCGCTCTCCAAGTTCGATCTGTTTCTGCAGATATTTGACATAGCGATCTGCGAGCACTTTATCCGAGAGCATTGAAAGCAAAGTAGGCGAAATTGCCAGACTCAGCTTGAAAGGTATGGAATCCGATTCGAGCTTTTTAAAGAGGCGCAGAAGGGGGAGATAGGTTTCGGAAAGCGCCTCGAAAAGCCATCGTTCCTCGAAGAACTCGGGGAATTCAGGCTTTCGGACAAAAGGAAGATGAGCATTCAGTACAAGAGCGAGCATCGGCCTCTGGTTATGCACGTTCTATTCTCCATTATCAAAAAGAATTCTAGAAGGGTTCTCTTCCTTTTGCTCAATAAGATGCAAATCCTCAATGCCTGACAAAAGCAGAAGGCTTTTTGTCATCTTGGGGATTTTTTGAGCATGACGAACGAAGAAAATGGGCATCTTTACCTCGTTGGACCGGGCCAAAACTTTTGGCGTGCCATTTTTTCTGACGCAAAGGTCTATCCGATAGGTTTCCCCCGGACTTGGAATGTTGATATACCATTTCCAGTCGTCATGCGAAATTGCAATATCGAAAAAATCTTTTTTATGCCCGCTTTCAGGCTGTAATTCAACAACGTGCAGAAATAGCTCGAAGTTCTCGTCAGCCGCTGCCAGCGATTCTCGCTTTTGCTCCGACAGATCCCAGTAGGTGTAAATCCATGCGGGGTCACGCGGAAGCGCCCGGATCATGGTTTCATTGTAGCGTTCAGGGAAGCCGCTTTTTTCAAAACTGACAGCAGGCAGGCTTCGTGAACCGGAAAACTTTTTTTCTTCGACATGGCCGGTGCCATCATGGCTGAAGACACGCTCGTGGTCGTCATCGTCCAGCGCCGTGATAATTTCTTCTATTATGAACCGGCGATCCAATCCTTCAGGAATGAAGATGCCCATTCGATCAGCGAGCAGGATGAGCTCTTCATCAGCGAGCAGTGAAAGCTTTTCTGGGTTCACGCTTCCT
>JAJTBL010000021.1 GCA_021286925.1 Spirochaetia bacterium
ACCGTAAAGGTTTTACAGATAAAGAATTATCATCATGTATCGATCTCGTTGCAACCCAGGGTGTCAAAGAACTCAAGCTCTTCTATATCCTTTCAGGCTTCGAGAATGAAGCTGATCTCACTGAATTCGATGGTTTTCTCGAAAAGCTTGCGGAAAAGCGCAGGAACAAAGCCCCGGGTCTGCGTATCCTTGCATCCGCGGGCTACCTTGTCCGTCTCCCCTTTACGCCGCTGCAGTACGCGCCGCTTGTTCTGGACAAGGAGAGGCTTGAAAAAATATCATCCCGGCTGGAAGCATCCTGTCAGGCTCATCATATCGAATTCCGCCTCGCTTCTGATTTTAACGAATACTATATCGACCAGTTGATGACGCTCGGCGGGCACCTGCTCTTCGACTGGCTGAAAAACCTTCCAGCCTCCGGCATTGTCTTCGACGGTACAGCAGACAGAAAAACGTATCAGGCTTTGCGGGAATTCATCATCCGTAACACAAAAGCCTTCGAGCCGCTGATCACTGAAAAAGACGCATCCTTCACACCGGATTTCGGATTCATCGAACCGCCGCCGCACTTTGCAACACTGTATCGCCATTACCGTGAAGCCAGCGAATTTAAAAACCGGCCGCTCTGCCTTGGCTCGGCCTGCAGCGGCTGCGAAGTCTGCGGTTCGAAAGATGAAATCAGGTTCATGACCAGTCATGTTTTGACCCAGCCGAAAGAGACAGCATATATCCAGCGACTGGCCAAGCTGATGGAAGCAAAAGCGCGATTTACGCCCGTTTTCATCGATGTCGCCATGTCTCAGGATTTTGCCTTCGCGTCTTCAGAATATCGCGAAGCATCGTTCTTGAAGTATTTTTTTGCCATATTCAGCGGCAGCGAGCGTTTGCTTTTTACCGCGAAAGAACTTCTGTTTTCGAAAAACGAAGCTTTTGAATCGATCTTGAAGCCGCGGTACGGCAGGTTCGGAATGAGCCGCTTTGCCCTGTATGGACCAGATCCATCCAGAATAGAAGCTATGCTGGCCGAAATAAAAAAGAAACCCTCCTCTTATTCCGACTCGGTTTCACTCCTCGCGGCGCAAGCACCGGCGACTGCGCAGACACTGAAAGCGTCCATTATCTGCCCGTCCCTGAATTCAGCTGATCTCGCAAGGTTTTTCGGAACATACCTCACCGATGCCGGCCTTTCTCCGATCATGAGAAAAAAAAGCGGACAAATCTTCTTCGATCTGCCTGCTAAATCGATTCAAAAGAAAATGATTATCAGCGCAGTGCTCACTGAGAGTGAAAAACCTGAGATTTCAATCGTTTGCGGACCAAGAGCCGACCTCTCTTCTTTCTTTCATATGGTTGAAGACATTTCAGGAACATCGCCGCTCTTGAAAATTATCGAGATTTCAGCTTGATTTGTGCCTGATTTCCGCCCGCCGAGACAGTTCAATCCAGGCTGAAGCGCGCCATGGAAGTGTCGGTTTCAAAAACGTCGACAGCGCAGATTGGAAGTTCTGGATTATTTTCACGAACTCGATTGAAAATGAACTCGGCGATTCGCTCTGCGCTTGGGTCGGCGCTGAAAAACCCCAATTCGTTCAAATCCTGATGATCCAGAATCGCCAGGACTTCTTTGAGCGCTGTCTTCATCTTGCCAAAATCAACAAGCATTCCGCCTTCGTCGAGCTTCCCCCCGCGAGCCCAGAGGTACACCTTGTAATTATGGCCATGCTGGCGCTCGCATTTCCCATTGTAGTGGGTAAGATGATGCGCAGCTGAAAACGCAGATTCAATTCTCGTATGGTACATGAACATATAATATTGGTTTGGCACTCTCTGGACAACCAGACCAAGAGCACAAAACAACGCAGACGAAACTCTAACCGCACAACTCCCGCACATTTCGGCTATTTTTTCTTTACTTTTCACAATTTCGAAACCATACTGGACTTGAAAGATAATAATGATTATCGCTTCAAGGAGACTGCAAATGAAAAAGACATTCATCGTCCTATTCCTTATCCTGGCGCTTGTTCCTTCCGCATTCGGCCAATTCCGTTTTGAGATAGGCGCGAATGCCCCGGTCGCTGCCGGTTTTATCACCGGAGACGGCACCCTTTATGGAGATTATCTGGATGTTATCGGCAGCGCTGGCTTGATACCTATTCCCAACCTGGCGCTTCTTTTGCAGGCCAATCTTGGCGGCGTACTCAAGATCGGTGCAGGTGTCAAAGCGCAAAGTATCCTGGTCGCAAGCATCGCCTATCCTACGGCGCAGATCGAACTCTCGCTGGGCGCACTTTCCATCGATGCGGGAATCGGCGGGCTCTATTTTGGATATTACGCCTTGGGCAACCTCTATGGGCTGGAAACACAGGATCTTCTTCTGCCAGAACTCTCTGTCTGGCTGGGGTTGGGAAAGCGGCACAGCTTCAGAATCGGCGGCGGTGCGATTGGGATTCTCTCTTCTTCTCTTGATATTTCAGAAGTACCGTTTGTCGGTTACGCCGGCTTTAAAGTTGTCCTTGAGTGATAATCCTATTCTGAGATGCGAGCAATCGTCGGTTTTTAAAAAACCTCGGTTGATACGGACATTTCGAATGTGATATTCTTCCCAAGATGGCAAAACCGCTCAACGCAATCACTGTGTCAATCCCCGTTCTCAATCGCAGAGGTCCAGATAACCCCATTATAGAAGGCTTGGCCTACGATTCGAGACTGATTAAAAAGAATTATTTGTTCTTTGCTTTTCAAGGCCTGCATACCGATGGGCATGATTACATCGATGCTGCTATACAAAAAGGTGCCATAGCGGTCATTCACGACAAGGAACTCGCAAGCTGGAATCCAGCTGTTAGCTATATCAAGGTACCGGATGCGCGCCTGGCCATGAGCCAGGCGGCTGATGATTTTTTTGACCATCCTTCGGATTCTCTCTATGTTCTCGGAGTAACGGGAACCGAAGGGAAAAGCACAACCGTCTCCTTGGTGTATCAGCTTCTGAAGCTGGCCGGTTTCAAGGCAGGATTCTTTTCTACCGTCATGTCGGATTCAGGCAGCGGTGAAATACCGAACCCCGAGCATCAGACAACACCCGAAGCCATCGCGGTTCATCAGCATCTCGCATCCATGCGGTCCGCAGGCTGTTCCTATGCTGTCGTTGAATCCTCAAGCCATGGGCTGAGCCCCCGAACCGGCAGGTTGGCCAATGTTCATTTCGATTGCGGCATCATGATGAACGTTACCCATGAACATCTGGAATTCCATGGCACCTGGGAACAATATCGAACCGACAAAGCCAACCTTTTCAGAAATCTCGATACGCATTCCCATCTGAAAACCTTTCCCGGGGCGTCAGCGCCGCTGCCCTCATTCGGCATTGTCAATGCTGACGATCCAAGCGCTTCCTATTTTGCATCGTGCACAGAAAAGCCAGTGTATTCATTCTCCCTGAAAACCGGGAATGCAACGCTTTATGCAACCGATCTTGTCCCGGATGAACATGGCTGTTCCTTTATCTTGCATGAAAAGGAAGGCGATCAATATCCTGCTCGGATCAACCTGCCGGGCACCTTCAACGTGATGAATACAATGGCAGCGCTGTTGGCAGTTTCAAAGGCAACAGGCCGTCCCTGCAAGGACTTGATACCGCTACTTCCTCTGCTTCAGCCCGTGCGAGGGAGAATGATGAGAATTTCCAGAGGCCAGCCATTCGAAGTTATCATCGATTATGCTCATACCCCCTCTTCATTTGAGACAGTACTGGCTCCGCTCCGAACGCAATATAAAGGAAGAATTATCTGTCTATTCGGTTCTGCGGGAGAACGGGATACCGCAAAAAGACCGATTCAAGGCGCTATCGCAGAAAAATACTGCGACATTTTAGTGCTGACCGACGAAGACCCGCGCGGAGAAAACTCGATGAGCATTCTCCAGGAAATAGCACGCGGTTGTCAGCACAAGGTTGGAAACACTGATTTATTTCTCATCCCGGATAGACCGAAAGCCATACGCCATGCCTTCAGTCTTGCCAAGCTCGGAGACCTCGTTTTGCTGTTAGGCAAAGGGCACGAAAATTCCATCATTTATCATGACCGCGTGATGCCCTATGATGAAGAAAAAGAAGCTATTCAGGCTTTAAGCGAACTTGGATTTGAATGATGTTCCGATTCGGTCCCGCAAGACGGAACCAGCGGCTACCTTTATCCTAAAGGATTGAAATATGAAAGCAGTTGCGATTCTTTATGGCGGCAGATCAGGAGAGCATGAAGTATCCCTTATCTCCGCAGCCAGTATTGTCAAAAACCTGAGCAGGGAAAAATATTCAATCACCCTCATCGGTATCGCAAAAGATGGGAAATGGTACCTCCAGGATATGCCTGCCTTTGCAAGCGATGAAATATCGATGGCAGGAATGCCCGCAATTCAAAAAAGCAAACGAGTCATGGTTCTTCCCGGCGCGGGCTTGTGGTATGAATCCTCGGCATCACGCTATAAAAAACTGCCCTGTGATATTGTATTTCCCGTCCTTCATGGGACCTTTGGAGAAGATGGGACCGTTCAAGGGCTTCTGGAATGCGCAGATCTTCCCTATGTCGGCGCCGGAGTCCTTGGGTCTTCAATCGGCATGGACAAAGCGGTAACAAAAGCCCTGTGGGCTGAAAAAAACCTGCCTATCACCGATTATCTTGTTGTGCGGGCTGAAGAAATGAAACGCCCCGATATTCAAACCTTTCTGACAAGGAAAATTGAGGCGAGATTCGGCTGGCCTTGTTTTGTAAAACCTGCCTGTGCCGGCTCGTCGGTCGGTGCTTCAAAAGTATCCGCCAGTGAATCCTTGCTTGAGGCTTTGCACAGCGCTTTTCTTTATGACAATAAAGTGCTCATCGAGCAATTCATCCCTGCACGTGAAATCGAATGCGCGGTGCTCGGCAACGAGAATCCGGTTGTTTTCGCTCCCGGCGAGATTATCCCGACGCACGAATTCTATGACTACGAGGCTAAATACAAAGACCCAGAAGGCGCTCGCCTCGAAGTACCGGCTAAACTGCTGCCCAGCCAAGAGGAAACCATCAAAAAGCTTGCACTGGAAGCCTATACCGCCCTCACGCTGCATGGGATGGCTCGAGTCGATTTCTTCATGGATAAGCGCACCGGCAACATCATGCTGAATGAAGTCAACACAATACCGGGCTTTACCGCGATTTCCATGTATCCCAGAATGTGCAGGGCCGGCGGTCTTTCATATCCCGAATTGCTCGACCGCCTTCTCGATCTCGGCGAAGAAGAATACGCTAAAAGGCAGAAAATTGCATATTCCTTCAGCAATGAGAGCTGACCAGGGAATTTTTTATTATTTCTTTTTTTAAAAAAGAATTACTCTTATTTTTCAGAGAGCATTTTCAAAAGCCCCGGATTGCCCTGTCTGCATCATTATGCAGGGCAATCTATATAATTATTTATACCAATATGAATTAGCAATTCCCACTTCCGTTTTTGCATGACTTGGTGTATAATGGAGGTCAATTTGCTGAACCAAACCAATGGAAATCAACAGTCATTCAGCAGAATGAGGAGGTCTCCCTATGAAGTCCCAGGACTATATCGCCCTGGACAATACCTACGGCGCTCACAATTATCATCCACTGCCCGTAGTGATTTCACAAGCCAAAGGATGCAAAGTAAAGGATCCTGAAGGAAAAGAATACTTCGATTTCCTTTCAGCCTATTCCGCTGTCAATCAGGGGCACTTGCATCCCCACATTGTCAATGCGGTCAAAGAACAGCTGGAACGGGTAACTTTGACTTCACGGGCTTTCCACAATGACAAGATGGGCCTGTTTCTGAAAAAACTCTGTGATTTTACCGGCTATGAGGCAGCCCTGCCCATGAACACCGGCGCTGAAGCTGTCGAGACAGCGCTGAAAGCGGCTCGCAGATGGGGTGCCGAAGTCAAGAAAGTTCCGAATGGCAAACAGCAAATCATCTGCGCCGAGGGAAACTTCCACGGAAGAACCATCGCGGTTATTTCAATGTCCGTCGATCCAGAATCACTGGTCAATTATGGTCCCTATGTCCCCGGATTTGTCAAAGTACCCTATGCAGACGCTAGCGCCATTGAAAACGCGATCACGCCTGAGACGGTTGCAGTGATTATCGAGCCGATTCAGGGTGAGGCTGGTGTCGTTGTTCCGCCGGCTGGATATCTTGAGCAAGTCCGAAAAATCTGCACGAAACATAATGTTCTCTTCATTATTGACGAAATTCAGACGGGATTCTGCCGGACCGGCAAACGATTTGCCTGGCAACATGAAAATGCCAGACCGGATATCATGTGTCTTGGAAAGGCACTCGGCGGCGGTATCATGCCCATTTCTGCGATTGTCGCCGATCATAAGGTCATGGATGTATTTACCCCGGGAACCCATGGTTCGACGTTCGGCGGCAATCCGCTCGCGGGAGCTGTCGGCATCGCAGCAATGGAAGTGCTGGAAAATGAAAAACTGGAGGAACAGGCTGAGCGGTTAGGTCAATTGTTCCGCAAAGAAGTTTCAGCCATTCCATGCCCGAAAATGAAGCTTGTCCGCGGCAAAGGCCTTCTGAACGCAGTGGTTTTTGAAGAAGGTTTTGAAGCCTGGGATGTTTGCATGGCTTTGAAGAATGCAGGGCTGCTGGCAAAACAGACGCACGGCAATATCATCCGATTCGCGCCGCCGCTAGTCATAACCGAAAAAGAATTGATGGAAGCGATCGCGATCATAAAAAAAGTTTTCATGAACATTCGGTAATTTTTGCTGAAATAAAATTTTGCGTACTACCTTCATGCTGGCTTTGATGCCGGCGTGAAGTTTTTTTTAGGAGGGCTCGGCTCGAGTAACTTCGCTTTACCGTTTCAGGACCGCCGGAAATTTAAGGACAAAAACAGCCCCGCTTTCCTGATTGCCCTCATAGAGAAGCTCTCCCTTGAAAGACTGCATGATTTTTTTTGCCAAAGCAAGACCGATACCACTGCCCTTTTCCTTGGTTGTAAAAAACGGAGTAAAAAGCCTTGCCTCCAGATCTTTCGGAATACCCGGGCCATTATCCATGACCGCGACACACCAATATTTTCCTTGCAGATAGAGCCTGATAGTAATTCGCTTGTTCTCGGCCGAGGACGTACTGCATGCTTCTTTAGCATTCGTGATTAAATTATCGAGAACGCTCAGAAGTCTGCCTTGATCAGCCTGAACTGTCGCTTCTGCAATATCCGGCAGTTCCAGAGCAAAAGCGATCCCTTCTTCTTCAAGATGCCGGTAGCGTTCTTGCACGGTACGCAAGACAGCTATCAGATCGATATCATGTAAATCGGCTGAATCCGCCTTCAGGAACTCACGAATCCTGTCAGTCAGGGAAGAAAGGCGCAGAATTTCCTGATCGATGTTCGCGGCGGAAGCGAGTATGACCGCTTCATTTTTTTGGTTGTCCTGCGAGGATGCATCTTCCTTTTCACCAGCTGCCCTCCTGATTCTGGCAGTCTGAATTCGCATAATCCCTAAAGGATTTTTAATCTCATGTGCCAGGGTTCTTGCCGCTTCTCCCAGCTGGACAAGCTCGCGGTTGGCCATTTCTTTTTCTTTGAGTGATTCGTTATGCTGAAAAAGTATCGTTAAAAAACCGAAAAGAATGAGCAGCACCGCACTGATAAGCAAAGCGGTAAAATAGAGGGCATTTCTTGCTCTGAAATAGCTTTCTGCTGAATATTCCATCCAGACATAGAGCGGGGTATTCAGGTTGGATAAAAGATTGGGGGCAGCTGTGTCTGGAGGAACTGTGCTTGGAGCATAGGGCATTGCGGGCGGATTGACGAGAAAACTCTGCCGCCCCCGCCCCATACCCATCCCCATGCCCATTCCGCGGCCGGGAGCCTGCGGGCCAAGATACCTGAACAACTCTATGGATTTTCTATCGGCGGAGATGACGGATACCAGATTGGATACAGGCGCCGCACCAAGTTCACCCGAACTGGGAAGTTTTATCGATGCGGGAATGGCTATTGCCGAGGGGGCGGTTCCATACCTTTGAATAGCAGTTCCATCGATTCCATAAAAGCCCACACCCTCGATCCTCGTGTCATTTTTCGGAGAGAACGACGAATCTCTTCGATATTCATCGATGACAACGCTAGAAGCCTTGAAAGCTTCATATTCAAGCATGAGGTCTCTTCGCTCCGATTCTCTGATGATGACAACCCATAAAAGCCCGATCGTAGCCACCATGACGACCAGTGCAAGAATATAGAGCAATACCGATGGTTTTTTCTTCATGTAATTCAAGTATACCCTAAAAGACCGTAAAATGGTACTATGCAGGCATGAAGCGTGTGATTGAGGTTGTGGTATTTTCAGTTTTCGTGCTCGCCTTCAGTGCCTTTGTGTACTTTTTTGCCCTTCAGCGACAAGAAAACCTCATCGCCGCAATTCCAGTTGCGGGAAGATTTATCGAGCTTTCACCCCAGTCGCTGGTTAGAGATTCAGCCGGCACCGCCAATGAAACAGCAACCCAGGCCAAAATAAGCCCCAACTGGGACGAAACTTTTCTCTCAGTGCTCGAAATCAACCTGGATGCCGATGAAGATCTTGAGCAAATCATCACGATAAAATCCACAACAAAACCCCAAAGCCCCATCGCCATAGCGATCGCAGACTTTCAGCCTCTTACAGGGAATTACACACGAATTTTCAAAGGTGAAACCAAAGCCGTCAGACCGAATGAATTCGTTATCCAGCCCAAATCCCTGCTTTCATCGGATTCTGCCGAAATTCTCTGCTTCGGTATCGATGCGGATGAACAGCAATGCCTGACCGTCTTCAGCAACGCAGAAAACCAGTCTCCCAAATACAGGGAAATTTTTTCTCAGGCTGGCCGCGCCATCCTTATTGACGACAATCAGTCACAATACCCGGTTCCAATAACGGTCATTTCAAAAGGACAGCTACGAATTACTTACTTCTACACCGCAAAAATTAAGAAATATGAAGCCGGAAAGGCAGAAGTTTTGTCGGCATCCATGGCTGAAAATGCTGTACGGGCATCAGCCCTGTATCCGGATACACAAACTTTCGAAAAATATCTGACAGGCTCGTGGTATCGAACAGACTCTGACAGTATGAGCAATCCCGGCAAGCCGGCTGCGATCATGCTCGAATTTTCGCCTGAACAGAAAAAAATAAAAATGCTGACAGACAATGCCATGACCGAGTGGAACTGGCTTTCAACCCTCGTATCTAAAAACAGCATCTATATTTCAATAGAAAACAGCGCATTGCCGGAAGTCAGGCGGCTGATTACCATTACAACCCAAAGCATGGATGCTGTCACAGTTGCCGCCGTCGCCCAGCAAACCGTTCGCTTCACGCAAAAGGAACCGTGGGATGGTACTTTTTCCCGCATGAATGCGCGAAGCCCAGCTCTGACGAATGGAGCCGCAGCTTCTTCAGGAGCCGCAGCAGCCATTCGCGGCGTACAAAATCAGCCCAGTATCGGTGATTTTATCGCCTCCCAGCTTCCCGGATGGTACCGAACTGAAGCAGGCAATGAAATCATCCTCCAGGACGGCCGCATGACCATGACAATCAATGGCACCACGGCAACGGGATTTTTTAGTATCCAGCAGGTCAGCGGCATGGTGATCCTTGATTTCCAGGAAGTGAACATCGCGGGAATCCCGCAAAGTCGATCAAGCTATCTGCTTTCAGCAACCCGCTCCAAAACAGGCGATATAGGAACACTTACTCTGGAATCAGTCCTCATCAGTGAAAAAGGAATAGAGCTGAGCTACAAACCGCCACTCAAGTTTTTGAAAATTGGACCAACTTCAAATCTCGGCTAATGATGAAATTGGAGTTCTTGAAAAAACAATTTGACAGCCATTCAGACAGAGGGTAGTATTCACGATGGCATTATTTTGGTGCCATGGGTTTTGTACCCATTGAATTTCATCAAAGAGTGAGGTGTCGTCGATGAAAAAGCTGATTCTCGGTCTTCTGGTAGTCGCCATGGTATTTTCCCTGGCAATGCCGCTTGCAGCGCAAGCTAAGAAACCTTTCAAGATTGCGTTTGTCTACATCGGCCCCCCCGGTGATTTGGGATGGACCTATGAGCAAGATCGCGGACGCCTTGCGCTTGAAAAGAAATTCGGTGACAGGATTGAAACCAAATATGTCGAAAACGTGCCGGAAGGCCCCGATGCCGAGCGAGTCATTCGCCAGTATGCAGCTGCCGGTTTCGATATGATCATCACAACCAGCTTTGGTTACATGGATCCCACCCTCGCGGTCGCCAAGGAATTCCCGAAAGTCATTTTCGAGCACTGCTCAGGCTACAAGACTGCGCCCAATATGGCTACCTACTTCGGCAGAATCGAAGAAGCCCGCTATCTCACAGGCATTATCGCCGGTAAAATGACCAAATCGAACGTAATCGGCTATGTCGCGGCATTCCCGATCCCCGAAGTTGTGCGCGGCATCAACGGATTCACCCTCGGCGTTCGCTCCGTCAACCCGAAAGCCCAGGTTAAAGTTGTGTGGACCAATACCTGGTATGACCCGGTCAAAGAGCGTGAAGCTGCTGTAGCGCTTCTTGATTCAGGTGCTGATATCATCGCACAGCACCAGGATACCACGGAACCGCAAAAAGCCGCTCAGGAGCGCGGGAAGCTGTCAATCGGCTACGACTCCGATATGGGCAAGTTCGTCGGCGACACCGTCCTTGCAAGCGCAGTCTGGAACTGGGAAACCTATTTTATTGATACAGTTCAGAAGGCTTTGGATGGCAAGTGGCAGACACACCAGTATTGGGGCGGTCTGAAAGACGGCGTTACCAAGCTTTCACCCCTCAGCAAACGAGTGCCTGACAATGTCAAGAAAGAAGTTGAAGCTGCCCAGGCCAAGATCCTCGGCGGCTGGAATATCTTTACCGGCCCGATCAAGGATCAGAACGGCAAAGAAGTCTATCCCGCCAAGGCTGTCATTCCTGATGACAAACTGCTTTCCATGGACTGGTTTGTTGAAGGTGTTATAGGCAAAGTGCAATAATCGACTCGCATGAAGACCGGCAGGCCTGCGCCGCCTTCTGGCGGATGCGGGTTGCCGGTCTTTCCATGTCCGCGCTTTTATCAGCATCGCTGGATACACTCTTTATTTGTATGCTTTGTATTGTTTGATGCGTCTTCTTTCCAAAACTTTTAAAGTACGGCATCCATGATTGTCAAAGAAAAATCTATCGGATAAGGCTTATAAGATGGAAAAGGAAAAACAAGTACCCGTCGTAGAGATGCGCTCGGTTACAAAAACCTTCCCTGGCGTTATTGCAAATGAATGCGTTGACCTTTCCCTGTACGCAGGGGAGGTTCTTGCCCTCCTAGGCGAAAATGGCGCCGGGAAAAGCACGCTGATGAACGTGCTCTGCGGACTCTACAGACCCGATGAAGGCGAAATTTTCATTCGAGGCAAAAAGGCCGAAATCAATTCCCCGCGCGATTCACAGCGATTGGGAATCGGCATGGTTCATCAGAATTTCAAGCTCGTCGATTCCATGACCGTGCTTGAAAACATTATCCTTGGCATGAAAGACCAGGGTTTCATTCCGGATATGAAAAAGGTGAGGGCTGAAGTAGCTACGCTCTCTGAAAAATATAATCTCAGCGTCAATCCTGACGCCAGCATCTGGCAGCTTTCGGTCGGCGAGCAGCAGCGCGTGGAAATCCTTAAACTCCTGTACCGGAAGGCAGAAATCCTCATACTCGATGAGCCGACAGCGGTCCTGACACCGCAAGAATCCCAGGAACTCAGCAAGGTTATCCATTTGATGCGCGCCGAAGGCAAATCCGCCATTTTTATCACGCATAAAATGGAAGAAGTGATGACATTCTCCGACCGTGTCATGGTTTTGCGCAAGGGCAAGGTTGCGGCCGAATTGTCAACCACTTCGACCTCTCCGCGAGACCTTGCAAAACTCATGGTTGGGCGCGAGGTTTTATTCGAACTTGAAAAGAAACCTTTTCAGCCGGGCGAGGCTGTCCTGAGTTTGGAGAAAGTCTGCGCCCTGGACGACAGAGGCCTGCCCGCCTTGAAAGATGTCAGTTTTGAGGTTCGAAAAGGCGAGATTGTCGGTATCGCAGGGGTTGCAGGAAATGGCCAGCGCGAACTGGCAGAAACGATTACAGGTTTGCGGAAATTGACATCGGGTTCGGTTCGAATTCAGCAGAAAGATGTCACCAACGCAAAGCCCCTGACAATCATCAAAGCCGGTGTCGCCCATATTCCGCAGGACCGTGCCTCGGTTGGAGCGGTTGGCGACATGAGCGTCGCATCCAACCTCGCCATGAAAGACTACCGCAAAAAACCGCTTTCAATCGGTATTTTTTTGCTCCCTCAGCAGATTCTCTCCATGGCAAAAAAACTGATCAACGCATTCAGGATTGCTACCCCGAGTCCTGAAACCCATGTCAAATTCCTTTCTGGCGGTAACATCCAGAAGACCATTTTGGCGCGGGAAATAGGCGCCTGCAAAAACCTTCTGGTAGCGGTCTACCCTTCCCGCGGGCTTGATATCGGAGCAACCGAGTCGGTCAGAAAACAGCTTATCGAACAGCGCGACAAGGGACTGGGTGTTCTCTTCATTTCTGAAGATATCGATGAACTTATTCAGGTCGCCGATACAATCCTCGTTATGTTTGAGGGGAAAATCATGGGCAGCGTCCCGGCGGCTTCGGCGGATCCGGAAAAAATCGGCCTTATGATGGCAGGGGTCAGCCAACTGCAAAATGAGCCCACCGATATTCGCCAGGGGGTAATACCATCATGAAAATTCTCTTTGAAAAAAGAAAAGCGACATCGGTGCCGGCTTTGTTTCTTGTTCCGCTCTTTTCCTTCCTGGTATCGCTGATTCTGACGGGGCTGGTGCTGATAATTTTTGGAACAAATCCATTTACAACCTTTGGGGCAATGGCAACAGGAGCCTTTGGATCAGGCAATGGATTTTCCGAAACTCTAGTCAAGGCTATCCCCTTGATGCTGACCGGACTGGGTGTCGCCATCGCTTTTAAACTGAAATTCTGGAACATCGGTGCTGAAGGACAGCTGACCCTCGGCGGCGTAGCCGCGGCATGGGTAGCCCTGTTTTTAAGCCCCTCCAT
>JAJTBL010000353.1 GCA_021286925.1 Spirochaetia bacterium
ATTGAAGAGGACCTGGTTTGAGGGATTTTCAGAAAACGAATTTCCTCGGCTCCCGCTTTCATGGATACTTCAGGAAAATCGATATCGACAGCTCCGTTCGCTAGCCTCCGCTGGTGTCGTATTTCTGATTTTTGAAGCAAGGCATTCAAAGCCGGATTTCCGGAGTCGATGAGTTCATCGGCTTTTTCATA
Organism: Spirochaetia bacterium; assembly: GCA_021286925.1. Taxonomy (GTDB): domain Bacteria; phylum Spirochaetota; class Spirochaetia; order Treponematales; family Rectinemataceae; genus JAJTBL01. The sequence goes on from JAJTBL010000353.1 coordinate 192, forward strand.
GGAAAGCCGCTGAACTCTGATGATGCTCGGTATGATGTCAATATTTAAAATGTTCCCCGCTTCATTGATATCAAGCTTGAATGACAGTGCCGGACTTACAGGTGCCAGCCCGAGTCCGAGAATGGGCATGGCTTTTTCGGGAAACATCGGTACGATCTTTTCCGGGAGGTAGAGTGTCGCGCCTCTGGATAGAGCTTCCCTGTCCAGGTCGGAATTGGGGATGACAAAAGCAGCGGGGTCGGCAATATGAACCCACAGTGTTTTTCCATCGATACTTATTGCGTCATCAGGATCATGTGACCATGCATTGTCGATAGCAAAGCTCTCGAGGTTGGTCAAATCTTTCCGCGGCAATTTCAGAGCAGGATGTTCGGTTTCTGGAAATGCCAGCCGGGGAGGGGAGAGCACGCATCCTGCCCGCTGGGGCCAGGGATTGCGCTCAGCGGACCAGAGTCCCGAATCCAGAAGAGCTTTGTGGACAGCCTGCTGATCAGCTGCAATGCCTGCTTCACGGGCAATCTGGCTTTGCGAAGACATGCCATAGGCGAAAGCTTCAAGTTCGGCGATAAATGGGGCAAATTCGACCTGCGTCATAATTTCTTGTGCATCATGAGTTTTAATGGCTTTGCCCAAAGCTGCAATAAACTGTGTCCGCAATTCGGCTTCCCGCTGTTTTTTAGATGCTTTTTCACGAATTTTAGCCACAGATTCCGGTGAAATGACGTAAAGACCCTCATCTTTCAGCTCGAAAAGCGGACTTTGCCTGGCAAAACGGGCACATTGTGCAATCGTTTCAGCATTTGCAGTACCATATACAAGATCAGCCAGTTCTGCCCAATCAACAGGAGCCCTTTCTTCGGCTCTCATATCGGCTGAAAGCATTTCATAGGCTGTTTCGAAATCAGCATGGTCTGCCATCGCAGGGGGCAGTTGTTTCAGCGGTCCCTTGTGAAGCAAGAGCACATCTTTTTCCCGAACTTTTTTTTGTTCCCTGGCTTCTGTTTCGATGGTAATTCTGCCGTCGCTCGAAGCGCTGACAATTGCGAGCTGGGACTTATATAAAACAAGGGAGCCGATCGTTATCATGAAGAGAATATATACCGTTCATCCTGTATTAAGGCAAGGCTATGCAGCAATCTTGCATGTTTGGAAAGACCTTGCTATACTAAAAATACCCGTTCATTGTCTTTTTGTAACAACCATTTTGAAAAGGAGCTTTGAAAGATGACCGCATTGCTTGTTGGCCTTGGTTTGATTGTTGTCGCCGTACTTTTGGTTCTCCCGGGTGTCGCGGGCTGGTGGCCGGATGTTCTGACCTTTCTCAAGGGATCCATTCCGGTTCTCGCGATTATGATTGGAGCTGTTGCAATTCTCATTGGTGTCGCGGATATCAAGGACAAGAAAGAAGCAGAAAAGGAAGAACAGGAAGAAAAGGCCAAAGAGCAGGCTGAAGAAAAAAAATAAGCGAGCGCTGGGGCTCTTTCAAAATGTGCAGATGCACGGTGAAAGACCATCCAGCAAATGCGCGCTTTTTCGGTGGTGTCAAAGAACCGCTCAGTTTCAATGCTTTTTTCAGGACTGAATGAGTTTTGAAAACGGTGCAAGCCGATTGGGTTTTAGCTTTCATTGATAACACAGCATGAGGGTGCTCCCCCTTTTCCTGCTGTTGTCAAAGCTTTTGTGTGCTTGACACAAAAGCGAATATGTGGGAATATGCTTCGCGCATTTTAC
>JAJTBL010000354.1 GCA_021286925.1 Spirochaetia bacterium
GGCAAAAAACACCAGCCATCTCATGGAAGGCGCTCACCGCCTTCGCCATGGCGATCTTCCTGCTGTCAGCGGTTTATCTGATCCTGAACACAGCAACGGGGTATCCAGCCCTTGCACGCGATATCCAAAAGGCGCGGAGCCTCTCAATTGGGCAGCCGGAGCAGAGAAAGCTGGCTCTCACGCTGACCGAAACGTGGGCAACCGCTGAAAACCTGGGCGTCTATGACAACATGCTGGTGTTCGATGCCTTCAGAATCAGAGCACGGGTTCTGGAACGCGAAGGAAAAACAGCTGAGGCACAAGCGCTCTACAATACGCTGAAAACCTGGTATGCACACACAAGGCCGGCGGAAAGCCTGCCCTGAGATATTCCCTCTCAGCGCTTTCCTTCGATGACATACACGTACCCGTTCCAAGCTTTTTCAAACTGCTCAAGCGGATAGGCTCGCTGGACGGTCTGCACGTCGGGGGCTGCCGGGTCGTTCACAAGAACCATGTATCCTTCGGTCTTGTCTTTTTTCAAGCCGGTCACGGCGACCAGGTGTCCGTCAGTCTGCTGGACTGGAGCGCCCGCGAGTTCGCCTTTTCCGTACCGGATACTTGCGATAAGTATCTTGCCTGTATACAGCTCAGCGCTCGCAAATTCGAAATTCAGAAAATATTCAAGCCGCGCCCGCAAGCCAAGAGACCAGAGCGCCGCAACATTAAAGGACCAGTTGCCGAATATCTGCGCGCCAGTATCAAAACAGGATGCGGCAACAAAGGAAGTTGGCAGATTGATGCCGAAATAATCAAGCGACATTGCGAGACAGGTTGGAGAACAGATTCTGTTTTTTATCGATTCGTCTTCGGTCATCTGTGATCGGCGCGGCACTAAAAGAGCGCTTTCTTTGAGCAGATATGGCTTGGAAGCGGAATGCTGGGCTGCGCTGTTGCGGGAGATGACGCCAACCCTTCGAAGCAATACGGAACCGGGTATCGATTGCTCGGTACCTGCTGAGAGTTCCAGCTTGAGTCTGAATTTATGAGCCGGCAGTGCGAGTTTGAGCGTATCAACCAGAACACCGCCTGTTTCATCCGAGAAGATTTTAGATGCCGGATTATGCTTCCAGCTGCCCATCGGATACCAGGAAGACCATTGCCCTGCAACTTCAACCTGGAGAAAAACCGCCAGGCTCCCGTTTCCTGCAATGTCAGCGTTCCACCAGGTGACCAACCAGTCAGCCTCCGGGATTTCGATATCCTCGGTTATCAAGGTGCCTTTGCGAACCCCAGGTTTCAGCACAAGTCCCTCATGGACATTTACCAGCCCCTGTGCCTGCCCCGGACAGGTTTCGTGACGCGAATATGACGGCACTTCGGCAAAACCGTTCGACCTGCTGAAAACCCAAATGCTTCTGCCTACATCATAAGTGTACAGATAATGATACATGCTCGTTATTCTCTCTGCCATGTTCGCAATTGTACACTATTTAGATTCAGAATGGCAGTGAAATAGCAAGAAAATCAGAATCAGCCTTGTCCTGCGGACAACTTGGTAGTAGCATCAGCAGTATGGGACATACAACAATCTCCCGCATTACTCTCATGATGCTTTTAGCGATGGTTCTTTCAATGGCGTTTGGACAGACTGAACCCGCACAGCCATCTGCCGTTCCAGGACAAGGATCAGCTGAAGCATCGAAAGGAATATCCATGAATACTGCTTCGAGTGTGCTCGTCATCGCGCACCGGGGGTTCCGGAGCGTCGCTCCCGAAAACACCCTCCTTGCCGCCCGCAAAGCCTTCGAAATTGGGGCTGATATGTGGGAGCTGGATGTCGCCGCGACAACAGACGGCGAATTGGTCATCATGCATGATGACACCCTGCTGAGGACCACCAATGTCAAGGAAATTTTCCCAGCTCGCGACCCC
>JAJTBL010000355.1 GCA_021286925.1 Spirochaetia bacterium
CTTCATTTCGAATACTTTCTTCATTTTCGGTTGTCACAAGAGGTTTTGTAGCCGAAAAACTCTGTTCGATAAATCCTTCAAAATAAAAAAGCCAGGCCTCCAGAAGCTTGATTTCCGCTTCTTCCTGGGGCGTAAGTGTCAGTGTTTTGCTTTGCTGAGCGTCACGGATTCCCTTAAGGAGGCTCTGCGCCTCCTGAAGTTTTCCCGCGGCCAGGTACAGTCTGAGCTCCAGTATCCGTGCGCGGGCTGTAGACATGGACGGGAGAAAAAAGATCGCCTCATCGAGGCGGCCAGCAAGCAATGCCAGCGAGACGGCTGTTTTTGCGGCAGCTTCCTTCTGTACTGCCGGAAGTTTTGGAAAAAATTCCCGGTACAGCAGAAGCGCGGTATCGAGCGGCAAAGCCAGAGCGTAGGCTTCAAGATAAGCGGACATATTCGATAGCCCCTGGACTTTTGCAAGCTCCTTGCGCGCCTGGTCAATGGATATTTTGCCAAATTCCAGTTTTGGAGGTGCCTGGACGGGCGGTTGTTTGACGGTTGTTCCGGTTTGGCAATACACCTGCCAGCAAACAACCGTGAGCAAAATCAAAACAACAATCGCCGTCTTACGCATTGACCTCTTCCGCCTTGAAGGTATTGCCGGAAATACCGATAAGACGCACGGTGGCAAAGGTGCCTATTCTGGAAGCGTCTGCCTTGAACACTACCATTTCGTCCCGGGCCGTCCTGCCCAGTACCTCATTCTTGGACTTTTTGGATTGGTCCTCGATTAAAACCACATCGCACTGCCCGATTCTCTCCCGCATGAGCTTGGATGTTATCGTCTTCTGCAGTTCGATGACCCGGGCAAGCCGTTCCTTCTTGACCGCTTCAGGCACTTTACTCTCCAGCTTGACCGCAGGGGTGCCTTCACGGGGATTAAAATGGTACATAAAAGAATACGTAAATTCAACCTTGCGCATGACATCGAGGGTGTCCTGCAGGTCTTCCTCCGTCTCCGAAGGGAAGCCGACCAGAATGTCGGTAGAAAGCGAAAGGCCCGGAATCGATGCCTTCATTTTATCTACCAGCTCCAGGAAGTACTCCTTGGTATATTTTCGGTTCATCAAGGACAACATTCTATTGGAACCTGACTGGATACACAGATGCACATGCCGGCACATAAGCGGCTCATCCGCGATCACTTGGATAAGGCGGTCGGAAAGATCTTTAGGATGGCTCGTCAAAAAACGAATCCAGCCGATGCCGGTTTGACGTGTTTTCAAATGGCTTGAAATCCGCTGGAGAAGTCCGGGAAAATCCAGGATGCCTTCATCGTCCTTCCATGCGTAGGAGTTGACATTCTGGCCGAGCAAGGTAATTTCGCGAACACCCGCCCTGTCCAAGCTGTCGATTTCCGCAAGAATGTCCTGGGGATTCCGGGATACTTCCCTGCCCCGCACATAGGGGACGATGCAATAGGTGCAGAAGTTGTTGCACCCATGCATGATGGGGACAAAAGCCCGGAAACTTCCCGGCTCGTGATGGTCTTTTGAAAAAACATAGGAAGGGGTTTCGTCCAGGACATTATAGGCTGTGCCCTGCCGAATCTGTTCGAGGACGAGCCCGAATGTCTGCTTCTGAAAAGTCCCCAGGACATAATCAATCCCGGGAACCTTTTTTTTCATTTCATCCTTGTACTGCTCCGCCATGCAGCCGACAACCATCAGCACCAGCTTGCGCTTTTTCTTGTCTGCCGCGTACTTTCTGATTCTGCTCCAGGCCCGGTTTTCAGCGGTCGCCCGGACGGTGCAGGTATTGATGATGATGAGATCGGCATCGGATTCCGTGGCCGCCGTCCAGCCTGACTCCGACAAGATATTTTCCATGGCTGAAGACTCAGCCTTATTCATCTGACAGCCGTATGTTTCAAA
>JAJTBL010000022.1 GCA_021286925.1 Spirochaetia bacterium
CTCTACCCCCTTGACCAAGAGCGCGCTTTTTCGCCATCGTATGCGCATGGATTATACCGAGATATCCATGATGGACACTCTGCTTTCTGACTCTGACAAACATGCACTCGAGCTGTTCTTTGCGCTTGAGACAGCCAAAGGCAGTATGCGGGAGTCATATGCCATCCGTCTTGCTGATGTGCTGGGCAATCTAGGCGAATTTTCGTTCTACCTTCAGTGTTCCGAAGATCAGCGCCTTATCAGGACTTTTCACCTTCTTCGGGTTTTCAGGGAAAATGTCGAACTGCTGGTTCATAAAACCTGGGTCAACGAATCCGATGAAAAGCCGAAGCAGATGCTGCTTGAAGAACTGAAAATCTTCATCGAAGACTATCGAGAAGGCCGAATTGTCTCAGCCTTCCGCAGATTTGTCAGCATCGCAAAGACAGTCCCGACATTGTTGTTCGGCCCTACCGGCAGAGCGCCTGATTTCCTGGAATATGCCTTCCGGATTGACCCCAAATTCGGTCTCTTCTTCTGGTATGTCAATGAACTCGAAAAGCAGATCCGCAACGCCCAGACACTTGAAGACCGCGAATCTCTGTACAAAATCGAAACACTGCTTGGCGCCTATATTCTTGCGAGTATGTGATTTCGGCTGACCGCCTCATAATTGCCAACGTACGATAATCGCATTTGCCTCGTCCTGGACATTCCCCAGGTTTAGCCGCACGCCGGTATACAGGCTCCCCAATAGTTGCATAGACACTCGATTAGCAGGAATATGAATTCCGAATTCGGCATACGAAGAGAGTGCTGCGAATTTCCTGTCTGATTCCGTTTCCGTTTTCAACCGAAGGTTCAATCCTGCCTGCAAGGCCAGATCAGCCGATAACGCTAGAATTGTACCCGCATCAGCCTGCAAAAAGGGACGTGCTTCTCTGCCTGATGCAAGGCTGGCACCTATCGCAAAGCCAGCCTTCACCAGGGATGCGTCAGAGACTGAGGAAGTTGTGAACTCCAGAAAGGGCTCTGCAAAAAATCCGAATGCTTCGCCAGAATTTTCATGCACCGTTGTTTCGGTCAATCCATCCTGCCCGGCGCTTCGCTCAGCGAACCTACGAGTTTCGAGCACGGTTCCAGCCTTGAAAAAACAGGCTTTCTTGGACCGCGCCGAATCATTGCCGCTGTCCAGCCGGAAAGCCAGCGAGGCTGAAAACCTGTACCGATAACCGGGGGCAAAGGCTAACAGCGCGCCATAGTTGAATGCGGAAGAAAGCCGGCCATCAAGATGGGCGGAAACTTCTCCTGCCGCAGGAAGTGAAAGAGAAGTGTTTGCCGCTGCAGCTGGGGCAGAGCCAAACAGAGCAACCGAAAATCCCAGGGAGCTCTTCCGGCTTGCCCGCTGTGCCGCGGCGGATTCGTAAGCTTTTCCCCGCGCCGCTGGCTTTTGGACAATTCCGCCGCCACTCAGCCTGCTTAAAAAGCTTATCTGCCTGAGCGCTATGTCATGTGCTGTGCTGACGCTATCCCAAAACCCTGCATTGCTGCGCAAATCGGGTATGGCAATGAAAAACCCTGAAATCCTGGCAGAAAAATTGTCCATCGGCATGATTTGAAACCCTGCGTCCGGGTCGGCGATGTCTATTCCGTCCTGCGAGAGCCCAAGCGCCAGGATAAAGTGCTCAGTCGGGCTTTTCAGGTGTGTTACCAAGGGAATCCCCTGGGAAAGCATCGCCGCGGCATCTTCACTGCTCCCGCTGAAAGGGATGGCTGTGACACCGTTCTGCGCGAAAATCTTCAGCAAATCCAGAAGTGTTGACGATTCAGGGCTGCCTCGGGTGTCATGGCGGGCATAATCCGCCGTCAAGCTCGCCTCGTCCGGCACCGCTGAAAGAGCATCACCCGACACAGCGGCGAGAATGCCGGCTGCAACCGCGAAGCCGCAGGTGTTGACCTCCTCCTGGCGCGGAACAATAGAATAATTCAGGCTTTGCCGATCCGTGCCTGCCGAAAGTGAAAAAAGCGAGGCGAGCAGAAACACGAGCTGTAATGCAGACGACATGAAAAAACCTCCCTCTGCATATTTAACTACGCACTGAAGGAGGCTTTTTGATTTTAATTTCGAAAAAAAAACTTATCGCTTCGGTTGAAAATGGCTGAATTCCATGCTGAAGGAAGCGCGGCCCTGGCTTACCGATCGCAGGCTGGTTGTAAAACCGAACATGGTGGAGAGCGGAGCCTCAGCGTGAATGACCTCGGAACCTGCTTTTGAGTCAGAGCCGTGAATCAGTCCGCCTCGCTGGGACACGAGACTCATAACTTCGCCCACAAAATCCTTGGGCGACAAAATGTCAACTTTCATGATGGGCTCGAGCAGAACCGGTCCGGCTGCGCGGCAGGCTGCATCATAGGCCATATTGGCGCATGCTTCAAAGGCAAAAGGTGTCGAAGTCAGCTCCGAGTATTCGATATCAGTTAACGTTATCCCAATATCCACCGAAGGATAGCCAAACTGAATGCCCGACGCGAACGCCGACTGGATGCCCCGTTCTATCGCTTCAAAAATTTCCTCAGGTACGGCCGGAGCCCGGACCGCTTTCCGGTATACATTTCCTGTTCCCCGCGGCAGCGGAGCCGCCTCGATTGTCAATTTTGCTGTATTTTCTTTTCCGGCAAATACTTTTCTAAATTCCTCAGTGTGGTTGACTGTCGTGGTGATCGTTTCCCGATACGTAACCTGCGGATTTCCAACCTTTGCCTGTACTTTGAAATCTCGAATCACGCGCGTGACCAGAACATCCAGGTGCAGTTCGCCCATGCCTGATATGATGAGTTGTCCGGTTTCTTCATTTTCGCGGGTCAGGAAGGTTGGATCCTCACGGGAAAGAATATCCAGCGTTTCCTTCAGTTTATCCCGATCCCCCATGGTTTTGGGCTCAATCGCGACAGAAATGACCGTCTCAGGGAAGTGCATTTTTTCTAAAACCACCGGCCAGCCTTCGGTTCCGATTGTGTCGCCGGTCTGGGCATTTTTCAGCCCGACCAGCACAGCGATATCGCCAGCGCTGACGGAATCGATTGGTTCGCTCTTATTCGCGTGCATGCGAAGCAGGCGGGTAATCCGTTCACGCTTCTTTTTTGTCACATTGTAGACTACCGAGGCATTGTTTAGTTTGCCTGAGTACATTCGAACATAGCAGAGCGGTCCGGCTTCCCGATCCCACTGCACTTTGAAAACCAAACCGAGCGGGTAGCCTGCAGTATTGCAAGGCACTTCGACATTTTCTTCTTTTTTAAGATGAAAGGCTTTTGCTGGCTCGACTTCGTCCGGCGAGGGAAGGTAATCGATCACCGCGTCAAGAAGCGGCTGAACGCCCATGTTCCTGCGCGATGCTCCGCACAGAACCGGGATCAGTGCCCGGGCAATACAGGCCTTTCGCAATTCGGTTCTTATAATTTCCGCAGGAATTTCTTCGCCGTTCAGATAAAGCTCGGTTATGGCATCTGAATGGGCCGACAGCGCATCCACCAGGGCTTCGCGGTATACATGTGCTTCATGCTGTCTCGACTCGGCGATCGGACTGCGGGTCATTTCGTGACCATCATCGTTCCACCGGATTTCTTCCATCGAAAGCAGATCTACAACTCCCTCGAAGCTGTTCTCCCTGCCAATCGGATAATTGACCGGCACTGGTGTTGCGCCGAGCTTGAGCCGCATATCTTCCAGAACTGCCTCAAAGTCCGCTCCCAGCCTGTCCATTTTATTGACATAGGCAATTCGCGGCACATTATAGCGATCTGCCTGGTGCCACACAGTTTCGGATTGCGGTTCAACTCCGCCGACCGCGCAGAACACGGCAACCGCTCCGTCCAAAACTCGCAGTGATCGTTCGACTTCAGCGGTGAAATCGACATGTCCAGGGGTATCGATGATATTGATCTGATGATTTCGCCAAAATGTGGTTGTCGCTGCGCTCTGAATCGTAATGCCGCGCTCCTGCTCCTGATCCATCCAGTCCATGGTTGCTTCGCCATCGTCGACTTCCCCGATTTTATAGGTCTTGCCGGAATAGTAGAGTATTCGTTCCGTCGTGGTAGTTTTTCCTGCATCGATATGTGCCATGATGCCGATATTTCTGATTTCGCGAAGTTCCATGCAAAGCTCCAGAGCAAAATGTAGTAATGAATGACAATATATACGAAAAGAGCGGCATTTTTCAACTCTAATGGAAGGAAGTTTTTACCAAATGATGAAATATGCAGGCTTGCCATCTTGAAACCGGAGGCCAAAACCTTCTATAAGGATACTGTGAAAAGAGTAGAATTGCTTGCGCCTGCCGGTTCGCCGGAGGCCCTCGACGCGGCCCTTGGAGAAGGTGCCGACGCGGTTTATTTGGGTTTACGTTCTTTTAACGCGAGAATGCGTTCGTCGAATTTTGCTTTCAATCAGTTTGAGGCGGCTGTTCAGGTCTGCCGCGACAAGTTGAAAAAAATATATGTGACGGTCAACACAGTCTTTGAAGAGCGGGAAGCTGACCGTATGTATCAGCTTCTTGAGTATTTGGATCGAATTAAACCTGACGGCATTATCGTGCAGGATCTTGGCGTGGTGAAAATGGTTCGGGACCATTTCCCCGGTCTTGCGCTTCATGCTTCCACCCAGATGAATGTCGCTTCTTCGCGGGGGACCAACTTCCTTTCCAGGAATGGTTTCAAGCGGGCAGTCCTCGCCCGTGAACTGACGCTGGATGAGATCAGAACTATCCGCCAGAATACCAGTCTCGAGCTTGAGGTGTTTGTGCATGGAGCGCTCTGTGTCAGCGCTTCCGGGCTCTGCCTGTTTTCCTCCTATCTTGGCGGCAAAAGTGCGAACCGCGGAGCCTGCACCCAGGCGTGCCGCCGCCTCTACGAGTCTGAAACCGGCAAGGGATATTATTTCTCTCCTGACGATCTTCAGCTCATCGATTACATCCCCGATCTGATCGAAGCTGGCATCGAGTCATTCAAGATTGAAGGCAGAATGAAGTCCGCCGAGTATGTCGGGACCGTAGTATCCGCCTACCGGCATCTCATCGATTCCTGGCAGATTGACCGGGAGCGCGCCCTCGTCAAGGCAAAAGCCATTTTGCAATCCGACTTTGCCCGTACGAAAACGAGCTTCTTCATTCCTGGCGGTAATCCTGATTACATCCATCCCGATCAAGCCGGCGGCACTGGGATCCATTTAGGAAGGATTCGCGACATTCGAGTCATCGATGACGAACGCTGGGCGCTGATGGGCAGTTTCGACGGCCTTTCGGAAGGCGATTCAATTCGGATTCATCGCTCAGACGACTCCGGCAGAATTACCGCAAAGATCAAGGGTGTCAAACCGCAAACCAATGGCATGCTGCTGAAAATTGAAGGAGATTGGCGGCAGAATGATGATGTTTATCTAATTCAGACTGCGTCCATGGCCCGCCGCTACAAGCCGGTTCTGCCCAACAATCTGGATCGATTCCGCTCCTTCCCATCTCGGCATCTCGCGCCGCGGCCTCAGTTCACCATGCCCGTATCAAGCAAGAAAAACAGCCTCCCGGACGGATTCTATGCGCTGATCGGAAAAGTCGCGGACCTTCATGCGGTTCTTGCCGTCCGACCGCAGAAAGCCATGATTCTCTTTGACAAGCTGAACGCGGAATCCATGCGGAAAAATGAACAGACTCTGCCCTTTAAGCGTGAGAGGCTGGTGCTCTGGCTTGACCCATATTTCCCCGAAAGCGATGCTTCCTGGCTGGAGCCTGAACTTGACTACTGGATATCCAGAGGTGTCAAACAGATCGTCATCAACAATCTCGGCCATTTCAGCATTCTTCGCGGCAAGGATATCGAACTGATTGCCGGTCCCTGGCTGTACGCCTTCAACACCTGGTCTTCTGCCTTCCTCTTCGATCAGGGTGTCAAATATCTCATCCCGCCGATGGAAATCTCCAAGCAGGATCTTCAGAAGCTTGTGGAAGCTTTCCATCCCGGCGCCGTGATGCCAATTGTGTTTTCGTATCCTTCCCTCTTCCGGATCAGAGGGGATTTGACAGCCCGCTATGACTCGAAACGGTTCATGGATCGTGATGGCCTAAGCTACACCCTGTCAGGCAGGCGCGATTATAATGTTTTAGTGCCCGACCAGCCATTTTCCATTCTTGACAGAACCCCCTTCCTCCGGAAAGAAGGATTTACCAAGTTTATTCTGGATCTGTCCAATGCGGACTCTACCCGCGGCTTGTTCAGGGATATCGCCAAAGCGGCGGATGAAGCCAAGATTCTGCCCAACGCGAGCCGGTTCAACTGGAAAGATGGTTTCTATAATGAAGAAAACGCCTCTAAAAGCTGATCGGATATCGGCCGTTGATCACAGGTGATTACGCACGGAGTTTTTCATAAAAGCATAAAACCGCGCTTGACTCCAGTTTTGCTCTGCGCTAATCTGTATCAATACGTGAAATGCTATTTTAATTTTGATACAAGGAACAGGTATGAGTGAGTCAGCAGGCAAGGCTTTGGATATTCTCTTTTACATGGCGAAGGCTGGAGATGAAGTCAGCCTCGCGCGAATGTCCAAGGAAACCGGTATCAACAAGGCAACCGCTCTGCGGTATCTTTCAGTTCTCGAGTCTCGCGGTGTTGTCGAACGCAGACCGGGCGGCTGGTCGCTGGGGCTATCCCTCTTTGAACTCGGCAGCCGTGTCCCTGTTCGTGAACTGGTAGTCGAGAAGGTCCGCCCCATTCTGGACCGCCTTGCCCGAGAATCAGGAGAATCCTCCAATCTTGCCTGCCTTGCCGGTGACAGCGCCATTTACCTGGACAGGGCGGAAGCCAACCGGAGCCTGAGAATGCGGTCGGCTCCCGGTGACCGTCTGCCTCTGTATTGCACAGGCGTCGGGAAAGCTATTCTTTCACAACTTCCCGAAGAACGTATCCGTGCGATACTCGGTCCGGGGCCGCTGCCGAAAATCAACGATTCGACCTTGACCGAACCTGAGGATGTCATCCGTGAAGCTCAAAGAGCGCGTGAGCTTGGCTATGGTGTCGACCGGGAAGAATACGAAGTCGGCCTTACCTGCTATGCCATGCCTCTTCAATTGCCTGGCTCGGACTTCGCCGGCGCCATCAGCATTTCGGGCCCCTCCGCCCGCATGCGGAATCCTGAAGCCAAGGAGCGCTTCCTGAATCTGCTCAAAGAAGCCAAGGAGGAAGCGCTCAGAGCCATCAGTCCCTACGACTATGATCAAAACACGACCGCGCCTTCGGTTTCTTCAATTTCGTCCATAATTTGATCTGATAGAGAACCTGGTTTTACCGGCTCTTTATCTTTTTGTTTGTCCGATTTGAACTCCACATGCTCGGCGACGATTTTGATTTTCGCACGAGGTTTGCCGTCCTGATCGACCCATCGATCCTGTTTGAGCCGTCCGACAACCCTGACACCTCGTCCCTTTTTCAGATATTGGGAGCAGGTGGTTGCCAGCCGTGACCAGGTTTCCACATCAAAATACGAAACCTCGGTTTCGCGGGTTTCTCCATTCAGCTTGTAAGAACGATTGGTCGCCAGCGTAAAACCGCAGTACTGGTTTCCTGATGCGAGCGTCTTGGTGATGGGATCCCGGACCAGGTTGCCTTCGACGAGAATGCTATTCAATGGATTCATCGTTATACCTCCTCGTTATGGAACGGCTGTCTTTTCTGCCGCGGCGCATTGTCAGCCTTGCATAATAAATACGCTCAGAAAGCGGGGTTTTGATTCAAAATTCGAAAAAAAAAATTTAAATCGAACACAAATCAGACTGATGATTCTCACGCTTGTATATGCAGAGAAAATTAGTTTTGATATAGTAAAAAAATGAATGACTTTTCAGGCTATCTTTCGCCATACTCCTGGAGATATGGCACACCGCAGATGCGGCGTATCTGGAGTGAAGAGGGAAAGCGAAGGCTCTGGAGAAGCATCTGGGTCTCGCTCGCCCGTGTCGAATCTGAGTTCGGTCTGCTTGACAGAAAGCTCGCTGATGAGCTGGAAGCCCATGCCGCTGACATCGATCTTGCCCGCTCTTTCGAGATTGAAGAAGAAATCCGGCATGACCTCATGGCTGAAGTCAAGACTTTCTCCGAACAGTGTCCGAACGCGGGCGGCATTATTCATCTGGGTGCAACTTCGATGGACATCGAAGACAATGCCGATGCCCTCAGAATGCGCGACAGCCTGAAGCTTGTCATCGAAAGACTGAAGAGTCTGCTGGAGATTTTCGCGGATACAATCGAAAGGACCGCAGATCTGCCAATCATGGCGTTTACCCATATCCAGCCTGCGGAGCCAACAACCTTTGGATATCGCTGTGCCATGTGGGCGCAGGACCTTCTGATAAATCTTGACGATCTGGAAAGGGTGCTGGCATCGCTTCGGGGAAAGGGTTTCAAGGGCGCGGTCGGAACCGCCGCTTCATATTCCGAGCTTATCGGACCAGAGCGGGTGGAACAGTTTGAAGAACGCCTGGCGGAAGAGTTGGATATCCAGTTCTTTCCGATAGCGACACAAACGTATACGCGCCTTCAGGATTATCGGGTTTTCGCCGCGCTGGCTGGCCTGGCCGCCTCACTGCATAAAATGGCCTTTGATCTGCGGATTTTGCAATCGCCGCCGGTCGGTGAGGTTTCCGAACCATTCGGATCCCGCCAGGTCGGTTCTTCCGCAATGCCCTTCAAGCGCAATCCCATCGATGCTGAAAAAATCGATTCGCTCGCCCGGCTTCTTTCATCAATGCCGCAGGTTGCCTGGAGCAATGCCTCGCTTTCTCTTCTGGAACGAACCCTCGATGATTCCGCGAACCGGCGGACAATTTTGCCCGAGTCTTTCCTCATCGCCGATGAGCTTTTAAAAACCGCTGAGAAAATTATTTCAGGACTGGTGCTGAATACCGAAGCGATGCAAAGGACTTTTGCGGTATATGCGCCGTTTGCCTGCACCGAACGCATCATGATGGCGCTGGCGAAAAAAGGCGGGGACCGCCAGGTACTACATGAAAAATTGCGTGAACATGCCTTGTCATCATGGGCGGCGATCAAATCGGGCCAGGATAACCCTCTGTTCGGAATGATACTGGAAGATGCTTTCTTCACAGAGATGGCGTCCCGAACTGAGCTTGAATCATTGATGGATGTGCAGACGTATCTGGGCACCGCTCCGGCGCGTGCCAAGAGATTTGCTCAAATAATAAAGGATGCCATCCGGGATACTTGACGAAGATGCCGATTGGGCGGTAATAATGCCTATGGAAATCGGACAGAATATTTTTCGGTTTACTATCAAGGAATTGCAGCCTGGAGGAAAATCCTCCGCTGTAATTGTGCGGAATGCACAGCGCATAGGCTTGGACAAGGTGTGCGCTGTCCATGAATCGGACATGTACTTTGTGCGCGGAAATATTGCGCCCGGGGAGCTCGACCTCCTCGGGCGCTTTCTTTTTTCCGACCCAGTTCTCACCGCTTTTTCCGTAGAAGAGCTGCCATGCAAAGCGGAACCCGGTGTCCAATATATTGAAGTCGGGTACCATGTCGGAGTGACGGATTCCGTTGCGGAGGAAATTGTTCGAGCTGCGCGGGAACTTGGTGTTACAGGGGTTGAAGCGGCTGCAACTGGAAAGCGTTATGCGATATTATGTAGAGACGGCATGTCGCTTCAGAATGAGGAACTTGCAAGACTTGCCGAGAAAGTTCTGGTGAACCCTGTTGTCCAGCGTTATGCGATAGGACCGATAACGCCCGCGTTTCCGGATGAGTCGGCTCCCCGGATCCCTTCTGAATTTTTCAATATCCATGAGATGAATGATGAAGAGCTGTCAGCGCTGAATCTCCGCCAGCGTTCCGCGCTCTCAATGGAAGAGCTCCATGCTGTTCGCGATTATTTTCGCGCGGAAAATCGCCCTTGCTCTGACGCTGAATATGAAATGATCGCCCAGACTTGGAGCGAGCACTGCATCCATAAAACTTTCAAAGCGAAGATTCGGGTTGAAGGCGGCGAGGAAGAAGGGCTTCCTCCGGTTGTCGATAATATTTTGCTTTCCTATATCAAATCAGCGACTGATGCAATTTCAGCGCCTTGGGTTGTTTCTGCTTTCAAAGACAATGCCGGAATTCTGGCTTTTGATGAAGAACACGAGATTTCATTTAAAGTGGAAACGCATAATCATCCTTCAGCGATCGAGCCATTCGGAGGCGCGAATACCGGCGTGGGCGGTGTCATCAGAGATATTCTCGGTGTGTCGGCCAAACCGATTGCTGTCACGGATGTGCTTTGTTTCGGCCTTGACGACCGCAAAGATTTTTCCTTGGAAAACCAGAGCCTGCAGACGCTTCATATTCAGGACGGTGTCATTGGGGGAGTCCAGGATTATGGCAATAAAATGGGCATCCCTACGGTCAATGGCGGCATTCATTATCATGAGCATTATATGTCGAACCCGCTGGTGTATTGCGGTTGTGCGGGCATTGCTCCGAAGGGCTCGCATCCTTCAGCGCAGAAAATCGGGGATCGTATTTTTGTTATCGGCGGAAAAACAGGGCGTGATGGTATCAGGGGCGCCACCTTTTCTTCGATGACCATGAACAATGCGACCTTTGAACATGCAGGAAGCTCGGTTCAGATCGGGGCGCCGCTGGTTGAAAAAAAAGTGACGGAAATAATCCTTTCTACCCGCGATAAAAAACTGTATTCCGCCATAACTGATTGCGGCGCCGGCGGTCTATCGTCAGCGGTTGGCGAAATGACATCTGACCTGGGCGGCGAAATCGAAATATCCAAAGTACCTTTGAAATATGCCGGTCTTGCGCCCTGGGAAATCTGGCTTTCTGAAGCGCAGGAACGTATGGTGCTTGCAATACCGACAGAAAATGCGGCGGAATTTATCGCGCTGTGTGAAGCAAATGATGTCGAATATTGTGACATCGGATATTTTTCAGGCACTGGCCGGCTGGTTGTCCGCTATTTCGGCGATGTCATCATCGATCTCGAGTGCTCCTTCCTTCACAAAGGAATTCCTCAGCGGCAGCTTATTGCGAGACCGGCGATTCGGAAAGCGGTGAATAATGAGGCGGCAATGCTGAAAAAAGCTATTCTGGAGCAAGCCTGCCGTTCCGAAGGAAATATTTTCTTTGAAAATTTGCTGATAGGCGTTCTGAGACATCATGCGGTTCACGCAAAAGAGCACGCCATTCGATTATATGATCATGAAGTCCAGGGTGCGACTGTCGTTGGGCCATTTGCGGGATATTCGCAGACGGGACCCAGCGATGCCGCAGTGCTGGCTCCGGCTGAAGTGAAAAGCGGGCAGGGTATTGTCATCTCTAACGGCTTTAATCCACGGTACGGCGAAGCTGATTCGTATAACGCGGCATTTTCGGCTTTTGATGAAGCTGTACGGAATGCAGTGGCATGCGGAGCTGATCCCGAACGAATCGCGGTCATCGATAATTTCTGTTGGGGCGATCCAAAAAATCCTGAAAACATGTATACGCTGCTGCGTTCCGCGCAGGCCTGCCGGGAAGCTGCACTGATCCATCACTCCCCATTTGTTTCAGGCAAGGATTCTTTCAATAATGAGTTTATCGATGAAAAAGGCAATCGCCGTGCGATTCCGCCGTCCCTGCTCATTTCGGCGATTGGTCTTGTTCCTGATGTCCATAAGGCTGTGACCGCTGACTTTAAAGAAGCTGAGAACAGCATCTACCTTGTCGGTGAATTCTGTCCTGTGCTTTCAGCCAGCGTGGCTGCCCAGCTTCTGGACGCAAGCTTTTCTGAACAGACTGCAGTGGGAAAGGCTAAGTTGGATTTTTCTGGGGGAACGGGGCCATTGCCATCGCGCAAGGCGCCTCAGCTTTACCGCGCTCTGCATCGGGCAATGCAAAACTCGCTGATTGCTTCCTGTCATGATATTTCCGATGGCGGTTTGCTCACAGCGATCGCGGAAATGTGTATCGCTGGAGAGCGGGGAGCTTCAATTTCGCTTGAAAAGTTGAAGCTTTCCGGATCAGCCTGGGATGCAGTGCTGACGCTTTTCGGTGAAACGAACGGCAGTCTTGTTGTGGAAGTCAAACAGGGAAAGGAAGAGGATTTCATAAAAGAAATGGGCAGCAATGAGTGCGTAAAAATCGGTGCGGTTGGAGAATCAAACAAGAACCTGGACCTGAAAATCACAGGTCAAACACTCTTGAGTTTTTCTCTTGGTGCAATAAAAACTGCCTTTCATGTTCAGAGTATTGCTGGAGGTGTTCGATGAAACCCAGGGCGCTCATTCTGCACGCGGCCGGCATCAATCGTGACAATGATGTTTCCCAGGCGCTCTCTCTAGCTGGGGCCGATCCGCATATTGTGCATGTCAATCAGCTTAAAACCGAGAAGAAGCTTTTTTCAAACTTCCAGATGCTTATCATCCCAGGCGGATTTTCCTATGGTGATGCTCTTGGCGCTGGCAAGTTATTCGCTCTTGATATTGCCTCCTATTTCAAAGAAGAAGTGAACGCTTTCATTGAGTCCGGGAAACCCGTCATGGGAATCTGCAATGGGTTTCAGACCCTTGTAAAATCAGGACTTCTGCCAGGCGGTGAAAGCGGAATCCAGAAATCCTGCACACTGACACACAATGAGCGCAAGCGTTTTGAATGCCGTTGGGTCAGCTTGTCGCTTCCAAAAAGCTCCTGTATCTGGACGAAAGGAATTGTGCGGATTGTCCGCTGTCCGGTAGCCCACGGCGAAGGTCGTTTTCTAGGGCTCATGCCGCATCCGGAAAATAATATTTTCCCGGGAAGAAATGGCAGCGATGGATCTGGCCTTTTGCTGTTTGAGAATGGTGTGCGTTATGCGGCACAGCTTTGATTTCAGGAGGACACGATAATGGTCAAGCGCGAAGTTATTGAAAAAGCCCTTGAAAAGCCATTCAAAGGTTTTACAAGCGCTCAAAGCGAAGTGCTTTCAGGCAAGGTCAGGGATTGGTATTCATTGCCCGGCAGAAAAAGACTGC
>JAJTBL010000356.1 GCA_021286925.1 Spirochaetia bacterium
GCCAGCTTCCCGCAGGTTCGTACAACGTGGTGGTGAGCGGGTCTGGCCTGCGTCCGCAGTGGGATCGCGTGGGGCTGGCTGCGGGCCGCAGCATGGTCCTCAACTACAAGATGTCGGCCGTGGATGCGAATCCCTCGGACCAGGAACTGCAGGGGCTGACGGCCCAGGCGAGCTGGTTGATGCGCGGCTTCTACGGGTTCCGCTTCTCGCCGGTGACGGTGAGCCGCATGCTGAAGTCGAACCGCTCGCGGAGCCTGGCGCGGAGCGCGAAGATGACGCGCACGGTGGCGGACCTGGATCAGGCCAACGTGCAGAGCCTTGCCGCCGTGGGTGGCCAGTACGTGTGCGTGGACCGCGGGAGCATCGTGTGGGTGTCGGCAAATGACACGCATGGGGGTGCGGGCACGAGCACGGGGGTCTACAAGTTCTCCAACAACGGCACGAACCAGGGCCTGCTGGGCACGAGCCTGGCGACGGACTCGGGGGGCGGTCCCGTGGCGAGCAGCCATGCCGCCGATGTGTTGGTGACGAACGAGTACGATGGCAGCTGCTCGCTGGGCCTGCTGTTTTTTAATGATAGAGGCTTTAGGCTGAAGAACCATCGACATGAAACGGCCTTCCATCAGGGGAAGTTTTTCCATGATATAATAGCCTTCCAGTTTGGCAAGAATTTTCTTGAGGATTTCCTCACCAATTTCCGTGTGCGCCAGCTCTCTTCCGCGGAATCGAATAGTCACTTTGACTTTGTAGCCCTGCTCCAGAAAATCGCGGATATGCTCCGATTTGAAGTCCAGGTCATGCCCGGCTATCTTCGGCTGCATACGGATTTCCTTGATTTCAGTCGGCTTGGTATGTTTTCTGGCGTCCTTGACTTTCTTTTCCTGCTCAAACTTGAATTTTCCGTAATTGAGCAGTTTGCATACCGGCGGAACCGATTGCGGTGCCACCTCTACCAGATCCAGACCGAGCTTCCAGCGTGGAAACAATGCCTCGCTGTTCGCCTTTTTCATCGATAAGCCGCACTTCGCGCACGCGGATTTGTTCATTTATCCGCAAGTCCTTGTCTGCCAACTGACCTCCTCTACCGCGCATCCTGTCAGCGCAACGGGGAATACTGCCAGGATTTGCACACAATCGGACACCTACGGTTGGATAAGTGCACGATTATGGCGCGTATATTACCATATACTAACAGTGCAGGTAAAGACCTGCACTGTGTATCATGAGAACAAAATCACAAAAGAACAAAAATCAAGCTTTGCCCGCTGAACCAAGCACCTCGAGGTTTTTGTGCATGTACAATTTTTTAAGCTCATCGCGCGCTGGACCGAGGTATTTTCTCGGATCGAATTCATCAGGCTTTTCCGAAAGCACTTTGCGAATCAGAGCGGTCATTGCGAGCCGGCCGTCTGAATCGATATTGATCTTGCAGACCGCGCTCTTGGCTGCTTTTCTGAGCTGTTCTTCGGGGATACCGACGGAATCGGACAGCTTTCCGCCATACATTTCAATCATCCTGACATACTGCATCGGGACTGATGATGAACCATGGAGAACGATGGGGAAACCGGGAATCCGTTTTTCGATTTCTTCAAGAATGTCGAATCGGAGCGGGGGCGGGATCAGAACACCATCAGCGTTGCGGGTGCACTGCTCGGGCTTGAATTTGGCACGGCCATGGCTGGTGCCGATGGAAATGGCAAGGCTGTCGACACCGGTCTTTTTGACAAAGTCTTCGACTTCTTCAGGCCTTGTATAGTGGCTGTGCTCGGCTGAGACATCGTCTTCAACACCGGCGAGAACACCCAGTTCGCCTTCCACGGAAACATAATCGGGCCGGGAGTGGGCATATTCGCATACCTTGCGGGT
>JAJTBL010000023.1 GCA_021286925.1 Spirochaetia bacterium
TAATCGGATCTTTTCCTTCGATGTCAATCCTGAATTTTTGACTTAGCAGAATGAGTTCGCTGCCCGATTTATCGGTTCTGATTTCCTGATATTCGCAATAGCCTTCCTCGAGCGCTTTTCGATCCATCGCAAGCGTAAATTTTGCCTGTTCAGGAGTGAAAATTTCAGTCGGAGTTTTACCTATCCACTCGTGCCTGGGGAAATGGGAATCAAAACTGCTGTTGGTATACAGAATTCTGCTAGCTATGTCCTTAATTGCTATCATGGAAGGCATATATTTCATAAACGCGTCGAATTTTTTGTGCTCTTCCTCCAGCTGTCTCGCCAAGCTCAGCTCTTTTCCCATTTCACGGTTCATTCTGCTCGCCGAAATCAAGTGAATAGCAAAAATTCCGCTCGCCAACAAGGCGAGAGCGGCAAGAATATGTGAAATGAGCGAGGCTATCCAAGGCCGCATAACTTCATTTTGATGCAGGCTGACAAAGAGCGTCATGTCGCTGTCCGGAATCGGCGCTGCATAGGCGAAGACAGGCATGCCGTGATAATTCCTGCCTTTGAGAAAACCGGATTTTCCGGTAAGCGCCTTTGCTTCAGCAGAATTGCTCCGTGTTAAAGGATGTGAAAAGGTGAGCGCGGCTCCCGGCATGGATGCCAGCGGACTGAGAAATTGCACTTCCTCCTGATTTTTTCTGAAGATATAGGATTCTGCCGATTCCGAGGGGACAGGCCAATCCGATACCAGCGCAAAATAGTCAGGCTCGGCTTCAAGCAGATGCACGACATAGGCGGAAGGTTTTTCAGCATTTGCGTGTTCGTAAAGCCCATACACGATGGCGAAACCGGGCTTGCCCGACGGGGCCATATTGAAAATTCTCGAAACGACCGGCTTTCTTTCTGCTTCAGATTGATGGATGGCTGAAAGCATGGCTTCATCAACAAACATGTTGTCGGAGGTGCTGAAACAGATTGAAAAATCCTGGCTGAAGATGACTGAAGCAGTGTAATGATAGGATTCCGAGAGTGTATTCAGATAGGCAGTCAATCGTTCTTGCGGCTGCTGATTTTTATTACCGCGGGCGGTATACACCGCCAGTCTTGTAAAGTCCTGGTTTTTACTATTTTCCTGAGCTTCGACCAAATAAATTTTAAAAAACGCTTCTATGCGGCTTAATTTCTGCGCCGCGATTGAAGCGAGCAATTTTTCGGTTTGTGTGGAGAGCTGGACATATTGACTGGCTGCATAGATTCCAAGTGCAATAAACATGGCCAGAATGGCGCAGATGATAAGCATGGCTTCAGAAACCGACACACGCAGAGGGCGCCTCTGCTTCAGCGCATTGGTGCTCTTTGAATGCTGACGTGTTCGGAAAATGTCTGCCATCGGTCCCATACTGGAAATACCTCGCTTCTGAAAGTGGATGAATTCAGGGACTTTTTGGATTGCGCGAGGACGTTTTAAACAGTATACATCATTGCTGAAAAATGGAAAGCAGGAAATTTTCCTGCTTTCCTTGTTTTTTAAACTTACAGATGAGCAAGCAGAAGCTGAGCGAATTTTTCGGCGGTAAAACCGAGATGCTCGGCAACCTTGTCGCCAGGGCCTGATTCGCCAAAACGCTCAATTGAGAATATTCGATCTGGCTGTGCAAAGCGCTCCCAGCCTTGCGCCACGCCAGCTTCGACGGCAAATACCGCGGCGCCGGGAGCAAGAATCGCTTCCTTGACCGGCGCGGGGGCATTGGCAAAGGCTCGCATATCAGTCACCGAAACAATTCTGATGTTCAGTTCGGGGCGTTTTTCGGCGACGAGAGCACAGGCTTTCCAGGCGAGCTGGACTTCCGAGCCGGTTGCCAGAATGGTCGCGTCAGGCGGTACAGCGGTGTTTTTCGCCACATACGCGCCAAGCGCCATGGTGTAGGGCCACTCGGGATCGTCTTTTGTGAATACCGGCAGATTCTGGCGTGTCAGCACCAGTACTGTCGGGCCGTCGGTTTTTTCCATGGCCATGCGCCAGGCAACTGCGGTTTCCTCGGCATCAGCGGGGCGTACAACGCTGACATTGGGAATAGCCCGCAGAGAGGCGAGGGTTTCCACCGGCTGATGCGTCGGCCCATCTTCACCGATATAGATCGAATCATGGGTCAGCACATAGATGACGGGGAGTTTCATAAGCGCGGCAAGCCTGAGCGCGGGGCGCAGATAATCGGCAAAAACGAGGAAGGTTGCAACAAAAGGCCGGAGCCCGCCGTAGAGCGCCATACCGTTGGCGATGGCAGCCATGCCGTGCTCCCGGACGCCGAAATGGATGTAGCGTCCTTTTGGATTCGTCTTGCTGAACACCTGGGAACTGCCGTCCGGAGCGGGCGGGAACTGGGTCACATTAGGACTGGTGAGATCCGCTGAGCCGCCGACAAAGTTCGGCCAGGCTTTTGCAATTGCCGTGATACATTTGCCGGAAGCATTGCGGGTGGCGATTTTCTCCCCCTGGGCAAAGGAAGGCAGATCCGGCTCTGCCATCGGCCGATTGAAGAACCAGGCGCTCAACTCCTCGGAAAGCTCCGGATGGGCTTTGCCCCAGGCTTCATAGGTTTTTTGCCATTCAGCCTTGCGGGCTGCAAGTTCCTTGCGGTGATTCGCGAAGTATTCATAGGCCTCAGGCGCGACATAGAAAGGCACATCCTGGGGAATGCCCAGTGCAGCCTTGGTCTTCGCGGCCTCTTCTTCGCCAAGCGGCGCGCCGTGCACACCCGAGGTACCCTGCTTGCCGGGAGAGCCCTTGCCGATAATGCTTTTCAGCACAATCAGGCTTGGCTTATGCTTTTCGGCCTTTGCCATGGCGGTGAGTCTGGCAAGTCCTTCAAAGTCGTACATGTCGCTGTGGAGCACCTGCCAGCCGTATGCTTCGAATCGGCTGGAAACATCTTCGGTAAAGGCGATCGATGTGGAGCCGTCGATGGATATCGAATTGGAATCGTAGTAGGCGATGAGTTTGCCGAGTCCGAGATGACCGGCCAGTGAGCAGGCTTCGCTGGCGACGCCTTCCATGAGACAGCCGTCGCCCACCAGCGTATAGGTATAATTGTCAATAATTTCGGCATCAGGCGTGTTGAAATGTGCCGCGAGCATTCGTTCAGCAATTGCCATGCCGACCGCGTTCGCGATGCCCTGTCCCAGCGGTCCCGTGGTTGTCTCAACGCCGGGGGTGACCCCATATTCGGGATGTCCTGCGCATTTCGAGCCAATCTGGCGGAATGATTTGATATCATCAAGCGAAACCGGAAAACCTGCCATGTGGAGGATGGAATACAACAGCATCGAGCCATGGCCGGCTGATAGAACAAAGCGGTCCCGGTTGAGCCATGACGGATCGGCAGGGTCGTACGTCATTTCGACACCATAGAGGTACGCGGCGAGCTCCGCAGCGCCCATCGGCAATCCGGGGTGCCCGGAATTAGCCTTCTGAATGGCATCAATGGTCAGGCTTCTGACCGACAAAGCAATTTTTTCCAATGAATGAATATCCATGTGCAATACTCCTTATCGATAATTATTCCAGTATGCCATGGATTTTGTCCAGTGCATACGGCAAAGCTCACAATCCGTAACTGCTGCCGGCCTTTTCCTTGACCATGAGCGCTGTTTCGCGCGAAATCCCTGCTTCATCTGCAATCCGCTCGACATCAGCCATGGCGATTTCCTTCAGCGAGCCGAAAATTTTCAGTAATTTCTTGGCTCTCTTTTCACCGATTCCCGGAACCGCTTCCAGTACGGTGAATTTCAGATTTTCAGTGCGGAGTTTTTTCGACAGCCCCGTCGCGAAACGGTGCGTTTCATCACGCACAGCAACCAAAACGCGCAGGGCTGGTGAATCTTTGGGCAATACAATTGGGCCGATACGGTCGGGCAGGTAAATTTCTTCATTTTTTTTGGCAAGCCCCGCAAGACCGCAGTCAAGCCCCAGCTCATCCAGAATTTCCCGCGCAGCGGAAACCTGCCCGGCGCCGCCATCAATCAGAATCAAATCTGGCAGTTCTGCTTCTTCATTGATAAGCCGTGTGTAGCGTCTTGCCACAGCTTCACGGATCGATGCGAAATCATCGATTGCGCCGCCCAGGCTTTTGATTTTGAAATACCGGTAATTTTTTTTATCAGGGATACCGTTGTGAAAACTGACCAGCGATGCGACGGTGAATTTTCCGGCCAGGTGCGCTATGTCGAACCCTTCGATCCGCACGGGAAGCGTTTCCAAATCGAGGATGGATTTGAGTTCGGCCAACGCGGCCATATCGCCGATTTCTCTTCTGCGGCGGATCAATTCTTCCTTCGCATTTTGCACCGCCATCTGCATCGAAGCCGAATGCAGGCTCGAATCGGGAATCAGAAATTCAGGTGTCACCTGATAATGAGCCTTGAAATACCGCTTCAGCGGCCGCACGGGGATTTTCGATTTCAGATACAGCCTCGCCGGCGGTTTTCGCTCCTGGGAGTAATACGACATCATGAATGTCTCGATTGCCTCTTCCTCGCTTGAATACAGCGGCGCGATAAAACTGTCCCTGCCGCGCAGTCTGCCATCTCGCATCTGGAAAACGACCAGTGAAATCAGGTCGCCGTCTGAATGCCAGGCCAGATAATCTCTCGCTTCAGGATCGAAATCCTGCACGCTTGTTCTTCCCGCGAACTGCTCGACTGCCTTGATGGCGTCGCGTGCCTGCGCCGCCTCTTCAAATTTGAAAGCAGTTGCCGCTTCTTCCATTTTGCGGCGCAGATCCGCAAGCAGGGAATCCGTTTCTCCCATCAGCAGTTTCCTCACTTCCTGGACACGTTCCATATAGGCTTCATGAGAAATCCTTCCTGCGCAGGGGCCGGGGCATCTGCCGATATGATAATACATGCAGGGACTTTCCCGCTTTTTCATGACAGTACAGCGCCGCAAGGGGAACAGCCGTTTGATAAGCTCCAGATAGGTATCAATAACTTCCGCACTCGGGAAAGGGCCGAAATATTCGCTGCCGTCGTTGATAATCCGCCGCGTCCTGAAAACGCGGGGAAATTCTTCTGCGGTAATCCGGATTGAGGGATAGGTTTTTCCGTCTTTCAGGTTGATGTTGTACCGCGGGCTGTGCTCTTTGATGAAATTGTTTTCCATGATGAGCGCGTCGTACTCACTGCCAGCCAGAACCCATTCGATGTGAGCAACCCGCTCAACGAGATGGCGTGTTTTGATGTCTTTTTTGCCGCTGAAATACGAAAGCAGTCTGTTGCGGAGAATTTTCGCCTTGCCGACGTAGATGATAGTGTTGTTTTCATCGCGCATGATATAGACTCCCGGGGCTTCGGGTGCCTGCCGGGCCAGCGCTCTGAATTCGGCATTTTTTGCCGCCAACGGCGATAGTTGCCGCGGGCCTTTCCTCTCGTCATCCTTCATTGGAATATAGTATACTGCTTTCGAGCCATTCCGGCACCAGCGCGCTGCGCAATGGCGGGAGACAAACATGGGTTCTTCGACCAAAAAAAATCGGAATTCCGATAATGCGTCCATTTTGCAGGAACAGAACGAGCGGGCGGCGAAGACCTTGCTGCATCTGGGCGGCATACGCGAAGCAGCGGCGGCTTTCAAATTCTGTCCCGCCTGTGCAAGTCCGAAGCTCTACAGTGTCCGCGATCGGATGTGGGTCTGCCCTGATTGCGGCTTTGAATATTTTCACAATGTCGCGACCGCGGCGGGCATCATCATAGAAGTTAACGGCTCAATTGTGGTCCTCAAGCGTGCGAAAGAACCGCGGAAAGGCACGTATGCCCTGCCGGGGGGCTTTGTGGAATCTGGCGAGCGCGCCGAAGACGCCGCTTTGCGTGAATGCCGCGAGGAAATCGGCTGGGCGCCTGAAAAAATCGAATTTCTCGCGTCGTATCCGAACATCTATCGGTACCATAACATTCCCTACGCCACCTGCGATTTATATTTTTCAGC
This sequence comes from Spirochaetia bacterium, assembly GCA_021286925.1. Lineage (GTDB taxonomy): Bacteria > Spirochaetota > Spirochaetia > Treponematales > Rectinemataceae > JAJTBL01. The sequence continues at coordinate 5,972 of JAJTBL010000023.1, forward strand.
CAAGGTGCCGAGTTTCAACAATGCTGAACTGGATATTGACCCAGAGGAAACCTCTGAAGTACTTTTGCTCTCCGCTGACGCCATTCCCTGGGAACTGATCGCCTTTGAATCGGCTCAGCGCGCGCTTCGCAAATATCTGCTTTCGCGGAGCATTGGACTTCCGCCCCGAAGCATGGAATGGGAAGTCCTCGAATAAACGGAATCACAAGGAGCATATGATGGATAAACGGACGAAAATTGTCGCGACTACCGGGCCTGTTTCAGAAAATCCAGAAACAATCCAGGCGCTGGTCGAGGCGGGTGTGGATGTGTTCCGCCTCAATTTTTCTCATAAATCGCATGACGAGGCTGACCGGGCAATTGCGATGATCCACGATGTCAGGAAAAAACTCCGCAAGCCAATTGCAATCATGGCCGACATCAAGGGACCGGCCCTGCGGCTTTACGGATATTCAGAGAAAATTCAGATTGCCAAGGGGCAGGAGCTGATCATTCAAAGCCATGATCCCATCGGCATCGAATCCTCAAAGTCCGATGAGGCTGGTACCGTATTCACCAATCTTCCCAATATAGACCGCATCTGCGCGATCGGTCAGAAAATCATTCTGATGGATGGCTATTTTACCGGAAAAGTTGTGGGCAGGGGAAAAGACAGTGTCAAGGTGAAAATCGAAAATGAGGGCGAACTGAGGCCTAAAGCCCACCTCACCATTCCCGGTGCCGACTATCCTATTCCCTTTCTCACCGAAAAAGATATCGCTGATATCAACTGGGCGGTCAGCCGCGATATCGAATTTGTCGCGCTCTCCTTTGTGCGTTGTGCGACAGATATCGAGGAAGTCAGGAGACTGGTTCAGCGGACCGCGGTTTCTATGTCCAAACACACGCATATCAAACTCATCGCGAAAATTGAATCCGCAAAAGGGCTCGCGAATATCGATGAAATTGTGCAGGCTGCTGACGGCATCATGGTTGCGCGCGGCGACATGGGTGTGGAAATGCCCATCGAAAATGTTCCGATAGCCCAGAAATCGATTATCAGAAAGGGCTACTTGGCAGCTAAGCCGGTTATCACAGCCACTCAGATGCTTGAATCCATGATCGAAAATCCAATGCCGACACGGGCTGAAGTTTCCGATGTCGCGAACGCCTGTTTTGATTCGACAAGCGCGGTCATGCTTTCCGGCGAAACCGCAATGGGAAAATATCCGGTGCAGGTTGTCAGCGTTATGCGCTCGATCATCGACACTGTGGAAAAACAATTTGATTATCTGGATTTTCATCACGATGTTCCGCCCGAGGTGCAAAACGGCGACATCCCCGCGATAATGTCGTATAACGCGGTTTCCGTGGCATATCGCTGTAACGCGAAAGCGCTCATTGTGCTGACAGAAACCGGCCACGCGGCGCGGCTTCTGTCGCGTCTCAGGCCGCGGATGCCAATTTACGCGTTCCTTACCAACGAAGGCTTGTATCATCAGATGGCGCTTAACTGGGGCGTTACACCCTTCCTGCACAGCGGCAAGGGAACACGCCTCGATGCGGTTGTCGATGAAGCCATCACAATCTGCAAAAAAGAGAATCTTCTTACGGCCGGTGACAAGGTCGTCATTGTTGCAGGACTTCCGCTTGCCCAGCAGGGTTCAACGAATATGATTCGTGTGGAGACAATCGAATGATCATTCCAAGTGTAGAACAGGTAATCAGGGAAGATGTGGAATTTCTCCGGCACTGCCCGCACGCGGACAATTGCGCCGCGTGTTCTGAAGAAGTCTGCGTTATGGTGGCTTCGGTCGCTGATTTTCCAACCGAATACGGTCATTTTACCATTATCGGTTTTGTCAACAACAAGGATGGCAAGGACCATATCATCATTCTGAAGGGCGAGATCGGCGATGGCGAAGACATGCTCCTGCGCATTCACTCAGCCTGCCTCACCGGCGACGCGCTGGGCAGCATGCGCTGTGACTGCGGCCCCCAGCTGCATCATGCACTCGAAATCATTGAGAAGGCGGGGCGCGGTGCGGTTCTGTACCATCAGGCTGAAGGGCGCGGCATCGGACTTGTCAACAAATTGCGCGCCTATGCACTGCAGGACGCTGGTTACGATACCTATGACGCCAATCTCGCGCTTGGTTTCAAGGCCGATGAGCGCGATTACGCCATTCCCGCCGCAATGCTGAAAAAAATCGGCATTAAAAGCGTCCGGCTCATGACCAACAACCCTGAAAAAGTTGCAGAGCTTGAAAAGCATGGGATTGTCGTGAAAGAGCGGGTCCAGCATGAACTGCCGGCGCATGAACACGATCGGGCGTATCTGGAAACTAAAAAAGAGCGCTTCGGCCACTTCCTGGATCTGGATCATTAACGAATCAGACAGCCGGGGCGATTTCCGATGAGATCCGTTCGCCCCAGCGTCTGCAAGGCTTCTTTCACCAATTCTCGATTCTGCGGCTTGTTGAATTGCAAAAGCGCCCGCTGGAGGCTCCGCTCGTGCGCTCCTTTGGCGACATAGACGGGCTCCCCATCCAGCGGGTTCAAGCCGCACCACCACATCGCGGTAGAAAGCGTTCCCGGGGTTGGATAAAAATCCTGTACCTGATCCGGCACAAACCCTGTTTTTTTCAGATACAGCGCCAGCTCCAGCGCTTCGGCGAGCCCTGATCCCGGGTGGGCCGAGATAAAATAGGGAATCAGATACTGCTTTTTCCCGAGCGATTGGTTTAATGCTTCATATTTCTTCTTGAAAGCCTCGAAGGAGCTGAGCGGCGGCTTGCCCATTAGTCGCAAAACCTTTTCCGAAACATGCTCAGGCGCCACCTTGAGCTGGCCGGATACATGGTGTTCCACCAGCTCTTTCAAGAATTCGTCCGATGGATCGAGCATCGCATAATCGAATCGAACGCCGGAGCGGACAAAAACTTTCTTTACCCCTGGCAGTACTCGCAGCTTTCGCAATATCTCTACATATTCGCGGTGGTCGGCCGACAGGTTGTTGCAGGGTTGGGGAGCAAGGCAGAGCCTGTCGGCACAGGCGCCTTTTTTCGCCATTTTTTCGCAGGCAGGCTTTCTGAAATTCGCCGTCGGACCGCCGACATCGTGGATATTGCCCTTGAAATCGGGCAGAGCGGCCAGCTCCCGCGCTTCTCTGACGATCGCCTCAGCGCTCCGAGAACTCACCAGCCGCCCCTGGTGCATGGTCAGGGCGCAGAACGAACAGGCCCCATAACAGCCGCGCGACGAGAGCAGGGAAAACTTGACTTCGGCCAATGCCGGCACTCCTCCGAATGCCTGGTACATGGGATGCCACTGCCGCTTGAAAGGCAGGGCGTAAAGCGCGTCCAGCTCGCCGCGCTCTAGCAGGCGGCTCGGCGGTTCCTGAATGACAAGCCTATCGCCGTATCGCTCAAGCAAGGGCTTGGCGGTAAAAGGGTCGGTATTTCGATATTGCGCTGCGAAGGATTCGGCAAAATGCTGCTTGGATACCGGATCGGAGCCGGAAATGGCGCTGTAGTCGGGCAGAATCAGCGCCTCGGGATAGGCCTGCTTCAGCTCATGTTCGGGCATGGAACCGACGTGAACGGCGCGCACCGTGCCTGGTATGCCATCCAAGGCGGAGCCTTCAGCCAGGCGTTTCAGAATTTCTGCCAGCTGGAGTTCGCCCATTCCGTACACCAGAATATCGGCTTTTGCGTCCAGCAGTATGGATTTTCTCACGGTATCCGACCAGAAATCGTAATGGGCAAGGCGGCGGAGACTGGCTTCCAACCCACCGATGACAACCGATACGCCCTTGAAGGCTTGACGGCACATCCCGGTGTAGACGATTGTCGCCCGATCAGGGCGCGCGTTGTTTCTATTTTTGATGCCTGGCCCGATTGTCCCGTCAGCCCGCTGGCAGAGCTCTCTGGCCTTGCCCGGTGCGTATTCGTCTTCGGAACGGGGCTTTCGATTCGCCGTATAATTGGAAACCATCGAGTCAACCGCGCCGGCTGTCACCAGAAATGCGAGCCGCGGTTTTCCAAGCTGTCTGAAAGCTTCTACGTCATCGGGGTCGGGGCGCGAAAGGATGCCAGCCTTGTATCCCAGCGATTCCAGATATCGCGCCAGCAGTGCGACTCCGAAAGAACTATGATCCACATAGGCATCGCCGGTTACGAAGATGACATCGAGATCCCCCGGTTTCAAACCGGCTTTGGTGAGGTCCGTTAGACAGGTGGGCAAAAAATTCATTGCCTGAAGTATAGCTTTTTCCCTTGCCTGTGCGAAGGGGGAGGTACTACACTGAGCCCCATGAGCATATCTTTGATTGCCGTACTTTCATTTTCCGCACTGATCCTGGTGATGGCGGGCGTCGCTGTCGGCGTGAAACTCGGAAAGGCGATCGCATCGAGCAAAGCGCAGTCCAAGCTCGATCTGGAGCGCAGTGACGCGGTCAAGCGTTCACGGGCGGTCATCGGCGGCCAGGTGCTGGAGCAGGTTGCGCCTTATCTTCCAGACTTTCCCTGCCATCCTCAGGATGTGCGCTTTCTGGGAAAACCGGTCGATTTTGTCGCGTTTTCCGGGTCGAATGAAAACAATATCGATGAAATCGTCTTTATCGAAGTCAAATCGGGCGATTCCGCCCTGTCGGCCGCCGAGCGGAGCATCCGCCAGGCGATCATCGACGGACGTGTACGCTGGGTGGAATACCGGATTCCCTGATTTCGGGCAGATTATTCCAGATACTCCATTCGTCTGGCGGCATAGCGTCCGAAAAAGAAAGCGCCCGCAATGTCGAGCGCCAACAGAATCCCGCCGTAAACCAAAAAATAGCCAATGCGCGCAAGCTTCAGGATGGATGAAAGATAACCGAGTCCCCCGACCAGACCCATAACCAGCAGGATGACAATGATAGAATTCGGGTTCTGCTTCAGCGCGGCAATCGGATTGTCCCATCGGAGCCGCGGATTGGCGGTATCCAGCCAGAGCCCGTAGATGTTGACGGCAGTCGTAAACAGCAGGGCAAGCGCGAAGGCCAGCATTGTGTCGGCAAGTCCGTTTTTCAGCAGATACAGCCCGGAAAGGCAGCCGAAGAGCGCGCCGAGAACGGAAAAGGTCTCCGCATGCGCGAATTTCGCCAAAAAATAACTGCCCGGCGTGATCGGGAGGGACCGGATAAAGGGTATGGTTTTCGCGTCCCGGGAAACCGAGGTGCAGGCGATGCTGGTGGATGAACCGAGAAAAGCGCCGAAACCAGCCGGCACCAGATAGCCCGCCGGCCCCTGGAGCATCGGTGCCAATACTCCAGTGACCTCCCGCAAGGCATCTTTCTGCGCTATAAAAACAATGGCGAGAATCGCCGGCATAAGCAGAATGACAAAAGGACCATTGAGCAGATACATGGGCTCCCGGTTCATCAGCCTGAATTCACGCCTGATAAGGCTGAGCATGAGCGGCGAAGCCCTGAAAAGACTGTCATGTTCTTTTCGCGAGAGCCTGCGCTTTCTGATGGTGGTCTCGCTGAAATCCTGGATGCTTCTGACATAGGCTTTGCCGAACAGCGCAATGACAGCGGCAACAGCGACGGCGCCGATAGCCAGATTGCCCAGAACAGCCAGAAATCCTGTCAGGGAGTCTGATCTGCGCATCGAAATCCAAGCGAGCCAGGAAGGAATCCAGGCCTGTCCAAATTTGGAAATGAAAGAATCAGGCCCCGTCATCAATGCCAGCTGGGCAGGGTTGGAGACATTCGCCATCGATCGCTGGAGATAGAGATTGAAAAGCAAGGCAAAACCCATGCCCATAAAACCACCGACATAGAGGATGAAATTCTTGTTCCTGAATTTTTTTGACGTGTTCATCAGCGGGACAAGAATCGCGTAGGCTATCGCAGTAGGCAGAAGGGGCAGTGCGAATGCGGTGATGAGGCCGTTGACATAGAACATGAAGGGCGGGCTTTCCTTGATGCCATAAATCACCATCGCGACCAGGAGCATGAAAGCGCCCAGAATGACTTCCGAAACATAGACCAGTGCGATTTTTGCAGCAAAAAGCTGGCGTGCGGAAAAGGGCAGCACAAGAAAGCTGGATTCGATGCCCGCCATGGAAAACATGGAAAGCGCCATCAGAAACGCAAACACAAAAACCAAAACAGCCGAGGTGGTGGCGGCGTTCAGCAGCATCATGCTCTGCATGCCCACAGGCTTCAGCCCATCATAGAGCGAAAGATTCATCATGATAAAAATAAAGCTGAAATCGGCAATGACGAGAAGCGTCAGCACCGCAATTCCGATCCATTTGAAGAGGACCTTTGGCTTTTTCCACTCGGCTTTTGCAGGAAAGGAAATGGCAAAGGTGCTTTTGATATAGAGCGAAATCAGTTTGAGAAGCCTCGCGTTCATCATGAAACTCCGTTCGTTGCATCGACGAGGGAGAGGAAGAGCTCTTCCAAGCTGTTTTGCTGGCCTGATTTCAGAAGGCGCAGGTCGTCCATGTTTCCGGTAAAGATGATTTTGCCCTTGTTGATGATAGCGAGCCGGTCGCAGACCTTTTCCGCAACTTCCATCACATGGGTCGAAAAAAACACGCACTTGCCCGCTTTGGTTCTTTCCCGCATGATTTCCTTGAGTTCGAAGGAAGCCTGCGGGTCGAGGCCTACCATGGGTTCGTCCAGAATCCAGTTTTCCGGATCATGAATGAGGCTCGCGATAATGGAGAGTTTCTGCTTCATGCCGCGGCTCAGGCTGCCGATCGAGGTGGTCAGAACGTCGGAAAGGCTGAAGCGCCTGGCCAGGTCATC
>JAJTBL010000357.1 GCA_021286925.1 Spirochaetia bacterium
TGCAGCCATCATCTGCACTGGATTATGAATCGTTCAACGCGTTGGGCGACCGTGGAAAAATGACAGGTGAATGGCTGGCTAATTGCCAGGCTTGCAGTGTGCCTGAAATCGCTGGTGTTTTCAATAATGCTTCCATCCAATATGACATTGTGTCAGGTTGGCTTGATGATGAAGCATCTTGGAAGCAGATCGAAGAATGGCTTGCAGCAGCTTCTGTCAGAAAAGCCATCAGGGAGTCCAACTTTGGAATTCTTGGCCATTATTACGAAGGCATGCTTGATGTCTATACCGATGTAACGAGGCTTGCTGCCGTTTTTGGCTGTCAATTCACACTGCTGGAAATGGACTATCTGAAAGCGCTTCGGGACAGTGTATCGGCACATGAAGTTGCGGAAAAACTGGGGCAGTTCAACAATGAGTTTTCGGTTTCAGCCGAATGTGAACCGTCAGAGCTTGAGCGGGCTGCAAGGACATCCTGCGCTCTGGATAAGATGGTAAAAGCAAAGCATCTTGGCGGCCTAGCCTATTATTATGAAGGCGTTTCGGGCAATGAGCATGAAAATATTATCACATCCATTATCCCAGGCAATACGCTTTTAACTTCGCACAATGTTCCAGTCGCCGGTGAATGTGAAGTAAAAAATCTCATCGCAATGAAAATTCTCGATTCCGCCGGCCACGGCGGCTCTTTTTCAGAATTCTATCTGTCAGATTTTAAGGATGATGTTGTTTTGCTTGGGCATGACGGTCCTGCTCATGCAGGGATTTCAGACGGGAAAGTCGGGCTTGTGCCATTGCCCATCTATCCCGGCAAGCCTGGCAAAGGTTTATCGATTCAGATGAGCGTCCGAAAAGGACCTGTAACGCTGTTGTCCGTCATTCAGGGGCCGGGCGGAAGCACAAAACTGTTGATTGCTGAAGCTGAAGCTGTGCCAGGTCCGATTCTTCTCATTGGAAACACCAACAGCAGATACAGGTTCCCGATTTCAGCTCGCACTTTTATCAATTCCTGGTCAAAAGCGGGCCCAGCCCATCATTGTGCCATCGGTACCGGCCACCTGGCCGGTATGCTGAAAAAATTGGCTTCTTTGCTTGGTATCGAAAGTATTGTCATCTGCGAATCAGGAGAAACAAGCAATGGCTGATTTCATTCTTGAAATGGAACATATTTCCAAAGCCTTTCCCGGCGTTCAAGCGCTTGATGAAGTTCATTTCAAGCTTGAACGGGGCAGCATCCATGCGCTGATGGGTGAAAACGGCGCAGGAAAATCGACCTTCATAAAAATTATAACCGGTGTCTATCAGCCAGATTCCGGAATCATTAAAATTGACGGCACTCCTGTCCAGATTCATTCCCCCCTGGATTCTCAGCGTCTTGGCATTTCGGCAATTTATCAGCATGTCACCTGCTTTCCCGACCTTTCGGTCACGGAAAATATTTTTATCGGTCATGAAACAATCAATCCGCTGACGCGAAAAATCGATTGGAAAGAGCTTCACGGAAAAGCAAAAAAGCTCCTTGATCAGCTGGATGCGGATTTTTCTCCGCAAACGGTCATGGGAACATTGTCAGTCGCACAACAGCAGATTGTAGAAATTGCAAAAGCGCTCTCATCAAATGCCCGCATCATCATCATGGATGAGCCCACCGCCCCACTTTCCCGGCGTGAAAGCGAAGATCTCTATCGTATAACGGAGAGTCTCAAGGCCAAAGGCGTGTCGATTATTTTTATTTCGCATCGGCTTGAAGACATGTACCGCCTTGCTTCGACCGTTACGGTATTGCGGGATGGGCATTACATCAACACCTGGGCACTCGATGAAGTTACTGAAGAGAATCTGGTCAAAGCCATGGTTG
>JAJTBL010000358.1 GCA_021286925.1 Spirochaetia bacterium
CAACCCTTCCCAGTTTGATATCATTGTAACGTCCAATATGTTCGGAGACATTCTTTCGGATGAGGCAAGCGTCCTGACTGGTTCGATCGGCATGCTGCCGTCTGCCAGCCTTGGTGATGTGCGCGGGGAAAAAGCCGAATCCAGCACGGTGCGGCGCGGCTTGTATGAACCGATCCACGGGTCAGCGCCGGATATCGCGGGCACGGGCAAGGCGAATCCGCTCGGCACGATTCTTTCCGCTGCCATGATGCTCCGATATTCTTTTAATCTCGAAACCGAAGCGCAGGCCATTGAAAACGCCGTAGAAACGGTCCTGGACTCAGGATTCAGAACAGCGGATATCGCAGGTCAGCGAGGCATAACACCGGGAAAACCTGTGATACCCGCAACAACTGAGGATATAACCAGAGAAGTTGTCCGAGCGGTTTAGCGCTGAACTCTGCCAGATGCGTTGCCTGCCATCAGCTTTTCAACCTCGGTTTTCTCCAGCACAGCGAAATCGCCGGGAATTGAATGCTTGAGGCATGATGCCGCGGTTGCGAACTCGAGAGCCTGCTGAGGATCGTTCGCTCGCTCAATCAAGCCGCAGATAAGGCCCGCAGAAAAGCTGTCCCCAGCCCCGACGCGATCGACAATGTCGGCGATATCATAGCGGCGGGATTTCCAGAAGCCTTCGCGGGAAACGAGGATGGCAGACCATGCATTGTGATCCGCTGAAAAGCTTTCGCGCAGGGTGACTGCCGCGTATCTGCAATGCGGAAATTCCTGAAGCGCCTGCCTGCACATGCGCAGGTAGGCTTCGCTGTCGATGATTCCCGAGTCCGCACCCTGGGGACCGGCAATGCCCAGCGATTTTTGATAATCTTCCTCATTGCCGATGAGAATGTCAGCATATTCAGCGAGCTGGCGCATTCTTTTTTGCGCAGGCTCGCCGTAGTTCCAAAGTTTGGCTCGGAAGTTCAAATCGAAGCTGACCGTCAGCCCGGCATTTCGCGCTTCCTGAACAGCGAGGAGCGTCGCGTCCGCTGCCTGCTTTGACAGCGCAGGGGTGATGCCTGAGACATGGAACCAGGATGCGCCAGAAAATATGTTTTTCCAGTTCAGATCCTTTTCATCAATCAGGGTGATCACCGCCCCCTCGCGGTCATAAATGACATTCGATGGCCGCTGTGCTGCGCCGTTTTCAAAAAAATATATTCCCAGCCGGCCTTTTTTATAGCGCAGAGATGAAGTGTCAACACCGTGGTACCTGAGGGTTCGAGCGCACTCTTTGCCGATTTGGTTGTCAGGCAGGAGCGTCACGAACGCTGCGTCTAGTCCGAATCTCGCGAGGGCGACTGCGACATTGGCTTCGCTGCCACCGAAAGATGCTTCAAACAAAGGCGACTGAAACAATCTCTCCTGACCGGGAGATTTCAACCTCAGCATGATTTCTCCAAATGTAATGATTCGCATCGCTAAAACTCCTTTTATTCTTTAATCCTGATAATTGTATCGCCTAACGCTAAATATTTCGATTTTTCCTTCGAATTATAGGATCCGTTTAAACCAAGCATCGCGAGAGTTCTCTTGAGCGACGGCGTTTTGATTTCCAATGCGGCGTCTTGAGCGTTATGCGATTCTGTAGCTGGCACGAATGGCAGAAATCCTATCATTGTTCTCCTGCATGATTTGATAAGTTCGGTAATCATATCGAAATTGCCAGCCTGAATGAGTTCGGGCGGAACAATCCATGAGCCGCCGCATGCCAAAACATTTTTCAGCATGAGGTAGTCATTCAAATTATTTTCCTGAATTCCGCCGGTCGGAATGAAAGAAACTGCGGAATAGACGGATTCAAACGCCTTGAGCGCCTTGG
>JAJTBL010000359.1 GCA_021286925.1 Spirochaetia bacterium
CAGCGCCTTGGCCAGCCGTGTGGCCCCATCGGCCTTCCAACCCATGACACCGCGGCCCTGATCCTGGCAAAAATCCAAAAGCCTCCGGCCATTTTCGGTATACAGCCGCCAGCCGCGCGCGCGCCTGATGGCAGGAATCAGCGCTGTCAAATCGCTCATCCGGAAATCCTTTCCAGTTTTTTAGTGTATTTTGGGAAAAATTGGGCAACCTTGCCGGTTTCGAACTGAACAATCACGAGCGGACCGGAGCTTTCTGTCATGCTGACCTTGATGATGACGCCCTGGCCATATTCATCATGGTAGACATGACCGCCTGCCATCCATTCGGAACTGGCCGCGTTCTCAGCGGGTCCAGCTGTACCGCCTGCCGTATCATTTCTCCCAGAACCCATGCCTGACGGTGCTGATGCCGCTGGTCGGGAACCAGAGACAGCTGTGCGGGAAGTACCAAATTGCCCCTGCGCCCCGCCAAGTCTCGACTGCTGGGACGCCGCCGGCTGTTGAATCGCGTTCTGCGATTGCGCCGCTGTCTGCGATCTGCGCCCCCAGATATCATAGAGCGAGCGGTCAAGCTCCATGAGAAACCGCGACGGCGATGTTTCAAAGAGCCTGCCCCGTATCCTTCTCCATCGGCAGGCAGTCAGATACAGGAGATCCTTGGCGCGCGTCATCGCCACATAGAATAGCCGCCGCTGTTCTTCCAAATCTTCGCCCTCTTCATCATCCCGGGGAAAAAGTCCTTGTTCCATTCCGGTCACGATGACAACCGGAAATTCCAGTCCCTTGGTGTTGTGCATGGTGATGAGGGTAACCGCATCGGTTGCTGCTTCCTGATCGGCAGCCTGGAAACTGCGGTCCAGTTCAATTGTCTCAAGAAACTCGCGCAAGCCATCCTGAACCAGCGGATATAGCGATGCGGCGTTGATGAGCTCGTCAAGGTTGGAAAGCTTTTGGGTCCCTGCTATCTCATCCTGCGATTTGTGATATTCAATTAAACCGCTGGCTTTGATAATGTATTCGAGCAGCTGCCCCAGGGACTGGCTGTCTTTTCCCTTCGCCTGTCTGCCGCCATCATAGATCGAATAGGGCTCCCGCTCGGTTTCAGGCTCCTGCCCGATTCCCAGCATGGCACAGGAATTCGTTATGATATCAAGAAATCGAATCAGCCCTTCCTTGCCTTTGCCGCGCATTTCATCTTTCATGCTTCGGCAGGCTTCAGTCAACGAAAGGCCATAGCGCAGGGCGTGGGAGCTTATCTTGTCGATACTGCTGTCACCGATCCCCCGGGCAGGCTTGTTGACAATTCGCTTGAAGGCGATTTCATCACGCGGGTTCTGAATCAGCGAGAGATAGGCGAGCACATCCTTGACTTCTTCACGCTCATAGAATCTGAGCGCGCCAACCAGCTTGTAGGGAATGCCCCGCCGGGGGAATTCTTTTTCAAAGGACAGCGACTGCGCGTTCGTCCGGTACAGGATGGCAATGTCGGAATATCGCCCGCCTGCTTGGGTGTGCTGTTTGATGATCCGGGCGCAGAATTCAACTTCCTGTTCCTGATCATCGAGGAGAGCGATCTGCGGCTTCCTCCCGCCCGGTTTTGTTGCCCGCAGGCTTTTGCCCAGCCTGCCGCGATTGTGGGAAACCGAATTGCCAGCGATATCCAAAATAGTCTGGCTCGAGCGGTAATTCTGTTCAATCCTGATTATTTCCGTATTGGGAAATACTTTGGAAAATGAGAGAATATTCTTGACTTCCGCGCCCCTGAACCGGTAAATCGACTGGTCATCATCGCCGACGACGCACAGATAGGTTTCGGGGCCTGCCAGCCGCTGTAAAAGGATAAACTGCGCGACGTT
>JAJTBL010000360.1 GCA_021286925.1 Spirochaetia bacterium
GAGCCTTCAAACTCGAGCAGGCGCTCAAGACCCCAGCTCGAATCTACTATAAATATGAAGGAGCCTCTCCCGCCGGCAGCCACAAGCCGAACACCGCGGTTCCGCAGGCGTATTACAATAAAATCGCGGGCATCAAAAAACTGACTACCGAGACTGGTGCGGGACAGTGGGGTTCCGCGCTCTCCTTTGCCTGCGCCCAATTCGGTCTGGAATGCAAGGTGTTCATGGTCAAATCGAGCTATAACCAAAAACCATATCGGAAATTCATGATGCAAACCTGGGGAGGCAGCTGTATACCCAGCCCCAGCGACCAGACTGAATCCGGGAGGCAGATACTCAGGGAACATCCTGACTCGCCCGGCAGTCTTGGCATAGCCATCAGCGAAGCCGTGGAAGCGGCAGTAACCGACACAAGCGGACAGACCAGATACGCGCTGGGCAGTGTTCTCAATCATGTCATGCTGCATCAGACGGTCATCGGCCTCGAGGTCCAGAAACAGCTGGCTATGTTCGGCGAGAAAAATCCTGATGTCGTGATAGCCTGTGTCGGGGGCGGTTCCAACTTTGCCGGCCTTGCCTTTCCTTTTGTCAAGGAAAAAATCGAAGGTGCGGATATCGATATCGTTCCAGTCGAGCCCGCGAGCTGTCCCAGCCTTACAAGAGGCGAGTATCTGTATGATCTGGGTGACATTGCCGGCATGACTCCCTATCTGAAAATGCACACGCTTGGCCACACCTTCATTCCATCGCCGATGCACGCGGGCGGTTTGCGCTACCACGGCATGGCGCCCCTCGTTTCGCTGGCGGCGAAGGAAGGCTTAATCCGGCCTGTCGCGGTGCCCCAGCTGGAATGTTTTGAAGCCGCCGTCAAATTTGCCAGAACGGAGGGCATCATTGTTGCGCCCGAAACGAGTCATGCGGTGGCACAGGTCATCAGGGAAGCGGAAAAGGCTCGTGAAGAGGGTAAGCAAAAGACTATTGTGTTTGGTCTTTCAGGTCATGGACTTCTGGATCTGCAGGGCTACGCGGATTATTTCGCTGGGAAGCTTGTCAATTTCGAATTGGCCGACGATGAGCTCAAAGCTTCGATCCAGCACATAAAAACGCTTTTGCCGCAGAATGCGTAAAAAGCGCAGAGAACAATGTTCAAAAAGCCGAGTTTGACCTTGCGAGTTAAATTGGCTGAATCGAACACGCCACGATATTCCGGAATTTCAGGATTGCCGCAGAGCTGTCAATCAATCTGCTTAGGGCAAGCCTGATATTTCGGAATACCTGCGGTACTCAGTGAACACCCTCGTCGCAGGCGTCTTCTTCTTCGTTGGGTCGCGTCGACTCAGGGCTGTGCGATGTGGTGCAGGGCTCGAGGTCACTGCCGTTTTTCTTTTCTTTTTCAGCTTTTTGGGTTTCGTCCAACTTTTTATCTGCCATGATAGCCTCCTGTATATAAAGCAAATTTAATGCTATTCAGCCGCCGAGGCAACATTTTTGGGAAGGCAGCAACGAGTTTGCGCACATGCTCTTCAATCCAGATCAGCAGAACCGGTATCTCTGGATAGTCGTGTAGTGCGGCCCCTGCGGCGTCAAATCTGATTTGATCAAATCAAAAGTTTCGGGATCGAATTCAAATAATGGCGGCCGCGGGAAGGATTGCGGATTGATAAAGACTGGATTTTTCAGCCGTGCAAGCGTCAGGTGCGGCTTCCAGGGGCGTTTTTCTTGCTCAGCACCAGCATCGCGTGCTATCAGCCTGATTTGCTGAACCAGCGGCACAAGGCAGCCATCGGGCATGCAATGGAAAGACAGGCTCAAGACCCGCGGTGAAACCCTGTTGGGGAACAGCAGGTGGCC
>JAJTBL010000361.1 GCA_021286925.1 Spirochaetia bacterium
AAACGGGCGGGTTTTTCAGATTTGGCCATTGCGAGGGCGGCCGGGACTACTGAAATGGAAGCGCGCAGAACGCGCGAGCTTTTCGGAGTAAAGCCCTACATCAAACAGATTGACACACTCGCCGCCGAATTTCCAGCAACAACCAATTACCTCTATCTGACCTATGACGCTTCTGAATCCGATGTCACACCCGCGCGGGGCAGCATCATGATCCCAGGCAGCGGCCCTTACCGGATCGGCAGCAGCGTGGAATTCGACTGGTGCGCGGTGAACGCGATACAAACCTGCCGAAAGCACAATAAAAAGACCATTGTCATCAACTGCAATCCGGAAACCGTCAGTACTGATTATGATATCTGCGACAGGCTCTATTTTGAGGAGTTGAGCGTCGAGCGGCTTTTGGATATCTATGAATTCGAATGCCCCGCAGGCATCATCCTTTCCATGGGTGGACAGACTTCCAACAACCTCGCGATGCCGCTTTTCAATGCCGGGGCGCTGGTATTGGGAACCTCGCCGCTGAATATAGACCGTGCCGAAGACCGGCATAAATTCTCAAGCCTGCTGGATACACTGGGAATCGAACAGCCGCTCTGGAAGGAGCTGACTACCCGCGAAGAAGCCCGGACGTTCGCACAGCATGCAGGCTTTCCGGTGCTCATCCGCCCGAGCTATGTGCTCTCAGGCGCTGCCATGAATGTCGCTTGGGATGAAGCAAGCCTCGGCAGGTATTTGCAATTGGCTTCCGATGTTTCAGCCGAGCATCCGGTTGTCATTTCGAAGTTTATTGAGAATGCGAAGGAAATCGAAATCGATGCGGTCGCTCAGCATGGGAGGCTTTTGTATCATGCCATTTCAGAGCATATCGAGAATGCTGGAGTGCATTCAGGCGACGCTACCGTTGTCTTCCCGGCACAGCGGCTGTATATCGAAACAATCAGGAAAATTCTCAGAATCACAGAAAAAATTGCTGCATCACTGCGGATAACCGGACCTTTCAACATCCAGTTTCTGGCCCGCCGCAACCATGTCATGGTCATAGAGTGCAACCTGCGGGCAAGCCGGAGCTTCCCGTTCTGCTCCAAAGTTGCCCGTTTCAATATGATTGACCTCGCGGTCAGAGCCATGCTGGAACCAGCGATTGAGCCGATCAATTCCCTGATGTACAGCCAGCCCTGGGTTGGTGTCAAAGCCGCGCAGTTCAGTTTTTCAAGACTCCAGGGGGCTGACCCCATCCTCGGAGTCGAGATGGCATCTACCGGCGAAGTCGGCTGTATTGCCAGCGAGCTCGATGATGCATTCATGAAGTCGATGCTCTCTGTCGGCTATTCCTTGAAAGGAAAGAAAGTTCTCATGTCCACCGGGCCGCTTGAAGACAAGCTCGATTTTATCGATAGCGCCGAAGCTCTTGAGACGATGGGATACAGTCTGTATGCAACACGGGGTACGGCCAGATTCCTGGCTGCTTATGGAATTGGAGTAACCGAAGTTCACTGGCCGCTTGAAAAGCTTGAACCAAACATCCTCAGCATGATGCGTGCCCGCGAATTCGACCTCATCATCAATATTCCCAAGAACAATCGCCAGCGCGAACTCAAGAATGATTATCTGATCCGCCGAATGGCGGTCAATCTGAACATCCCGCTGTTCACCAATGTTAAAACAGCACGGCAATATGTCGAGTCGCTGAAATTTCTCAAGCATCATCCGATTGAAATCGAGGCGTGGGATGCTTACCGATAAGTCTGCGCTCTGTTCTTGAAAAGCCGCAGAGACTATTGTAAAGTCATCCACCATGAAGGCTTCAATCATCCTGGCTCACCCCTACGAAAAAAGTTTTAACCGCGCC
>JAJTBL010000024.1 GCA_021286925.1 Spirochaetia bacterium
TCAAGCGAATGGTAACCTGCAATCTGGGAGCTTCTGTTTTATGTCAGTCTTCAGTTCAAAAGGAAGTGGAAGCTGGATGGCTTTCAGCTCTGCACGTTGAAAAACTGGACTTATCCCGGTTTATTTACATTATTACCAGGAAAACCGAAAAAATTCCGCCCGGCCTCGATGATTTTATTCAATTTGCCATTGCTTCGTTCAGCGGAGATTAGATGCGCTTATTATTTTCAGCCTGAAATAAAAAAATCATTTGCCCCTCTGCCTGTTTGGGAGTACAATAATTCCCGCAAACAGGATGAAAATCCTTCACTACATTCCTTGAGGAGAGCAAGAATATGTCAGAAGACATTACCTGGTGGGCATTCGATGAGGTCGAAGCCTTCATGAAAGCCGGCTTTGAAGCGGTCGGCGTTCCTTCGGAAGAAGCCGCTGTCTGTGCCAATGTTCTGATCGCTGCAGATAAACGCGGTGTGGATTCGCATGGCGTCGGCAGGTACAAACCCATTTATCTGGACAGAATCTGGGCGGGAATTCTCAACACCAAAACCAATTTTGAAGTTGTCCGCGAAACCCCGACAACCGCGGTCATTGATGGGCATAATGGCATGGGGCACTATATCGCCAAGCGGGCGATGGATATGGCGATTGAAAAAGCTGAAAAATTCGGCATTGGCATGACAGTATGCCGAAATTCAACCCATTACGGCGCTGCGTTCTATTATGCACGGATGGCAGTCGAACATGGCATGATTGGTCTGACAACCACCAATGCACGGCCCGCTATCGCGCCGACCTGGGGCGTTGAGCCTATGCTCGGAACAAATCCGATGACCTGGGGTATGCCGACTGATGAGGACTTCCCCTTCATGCTGGACTGCGCTACATCAGTTACCCAGCGCGGCAAAGTCGAGCTGTATGACCGCCTCGATAAGGACCTGCCTGACGGCTGGGTTATCGGACAGGACGGAAAGTATCGCCACGATACGAAGCAAGTCCTGGTTGACCTGACCCGCGACCTTGCGGCTCTTACGCCGCTGGGCGGACTGGGCGAAGACATGGGCGGCTACAAAGGCTATGGCTATGCGATGGTGGTCGAACTGCTGTCCAGCGCGCTCTCACAGGCTAATTTCATGAAAGCGCTTTCGGACCTCGGCCCCGACGGCAAGAAAAAACCCATTGAGCTTGGCCACAGTTTCCTGGCAATCAATATTAATGCCTTCTGCGATCTTGAAGATTTCAAGCATCATGTCGGCGAGGTTTGCCGCCAGCTCAGGGCTTCTAAAAAGGCTCCGGGTGCGGAACGGATTTACACGCCGGGAGAGAAAGAACACGATATCTGGCTCTATCGGAAAGATAAGGGCGTGCCCTTTAACGCGCCGCTGAAAAAATCATTCAAGGAAGTCAAAGAGCGCTGCAAATTGGACATCGAGCTTCCCTTCTGATTGAAAAGCCCTCGGACGTACGCTCACCGAAAGTATGCGCCCGCGGGCATACACTTGCTGGCGTAAGCTCGCAGGCCCACGTCAGCAGGCATATGCTCGCTGCGGATAAAAGCGGCGAGCCTAACAGCCAAAATAAGCCCAAGCGGCTTGAGCTTTTCTGCGCTCAGGCCGCTTTCTTTTTGTCCCGATATGTCTGAATCAAGGGCAGAGCCATTGACAGAATGCTGAGAATGAGCAGGGTGAGGCTTGCGGGTCTGGTGAAAAATATACTGTAGCCGCCCATGATAACCGCGCGGCGGAAGTTCGCTTCAGCCAATTTCCCAAGGACCATGCCAAGAACAATCGGGGCCATCGGATACTCATGGCGCTTCAGAATCCAGCCCAGCACCCCGAAACCGATACAGGCAAAGACATCGAACATGGAGTTCTTGACCGCGAAACTGCCGACCACCGCGATCGAAATGATGAGCGGGATGAGCAGCTGCTGAGGAATCCTGGTAACCTTGATCCAGAGTTGGCTGCCCAAGGCGCCAATAATCAACATGATGACATTGGCGACCAGCATGCTCGCAAAAAGACCATAGACCAGAACTGGCTGATTGGCGAAGAGCATGGGACCCGGAACCAGATCATGAATCATGAGTGCGCTGATCAAAACAGCTGTCGCGGCGCTCCCCGGAATTCCAAGTGTAAGAAGAGGAACCATGGCTCCTCCGACCGAAGCGCTGTTGGATGCTTCAGCAGCAGCGACTCCCTCCGGATTACCCTTGCCAAAGGTCTCGGGGGTTTTGCTGGTTCGCTTGGCAAGATCATAGGAGACAAACGACGCAATCGCAGAGCCAGCTCCGGGGAATATACCAATCAGGGTGCCGACAATCGATGACTGCAGTAATCCTTCGCAGTGGGCCACTGCTCCTTTTTCTTTTCCAGCTTATAGTCGATTTTTTCCTTGCTGAGTCCTTCTTCAAGGCGGCTAAAAACCTCGCTGAGAGCAAAAAGCCCTATCAGCGCAGGAATAAAATCAAAGCCGTCAAAAAGGTTGACTTGTCCGAATGTGAAGCGTTTGACGCCTGAAATTGGATCAAGCCCGATAGTGTTGATTAGCAGGCCCAGAAGCGCTGCGGCAAAGGCCTTGATGCCATTTTTGCCGCCCAGCGAAGCGACCGTTGTCAGCCCGAAAACAGCGAGCATGAAATATTCCGCAGGGTGCATCCTCACCGCGACCGCTGCCAGAGGCTTTGAAAAAAGAATGAGAATGAAGATCCCGACAAATCCGCCGACTACTGAAGCAACCAGCGAAATTCCAAGACCCCATCCAGCTTTTCCCATTTTCGCGAGCGGATAGCCATCAAAGGCGGTTGCGACGGCCGAAGGAGTGCCGGGAGTGTTTATGGTTACCGCGGTTATCGAACCGCCGTAGTTGGAAGCCAGGTACACCGCTGTCAGCATGATGAGAGCGATGTTGGAAGGCATTCTGAAAGTAAAAGGCAGCATCAGAGCAACGCCCATAGATGGCGAAAGCCCCGGCATTGCCCCGACCCATATTCCAAAAATAACGCCCGCTGTTATAGCCAGAATCGGTGCAACACCGATAAGGCTTCCAAATCCAGTGAGCAGATTGTTAATCAATTCCATTGATAAAGCTCCTTGAAGTACATGAAGCGTTCAACCCTGCAGCAATTTCAGAATAATCCCCTGGGGAAATGGAACAAATAATAGCTTGTAGAAAAGAAAATAATTGAAGGCAATCCAGCCTGCTGAAACAGCGAGAATAACGCCCCACCGCCGATACTCGAGCATAATAATAGCGACCGCGAGAAAAACAAAGCTTGCTATGAAAAATCCCAGATACGGTATCAGAACGATGTATGTCAGCGTCACAAGGATAAAGATAATGGGACGCTGCAATGACCCCCCTTCTGGATCAGGACTTTCTTTTCCGGTAAAGATGGTAATCAGCAGATAAACGCAGCAGGCTAGAATCCCGAAGATCCAGAGCCGCGGAATAACTCCTGAATGAACGACACCCGATTTTCTGAAGCTATAGGTGATGATTAGAAAAAGTATCGAAATGAAAAAATCAAGGCCAGAATAACGACAAACTGACCGCGATAATGCTTTTTAGCCAGCGGTTTTGCAGCAATATACCCAATGATCAGATATGCCAGGAATACTCCCGTTACCACCAGGAGTCCTGTCTTGCTGTTTAAAAAACTTCCCAATTTACTGATTGCATTCATGATTGCGAAGCTCCTTCGGCATCAGAAGAAAGACAGGGCGGGAGCTGCAAACTCCCGCCAGAGGTTGATTTCAGCAAATACTCAAGGTTTCAGGAATTTTTTCATCTCAACCATGTCGCTCTTGATGAGAGCTTCAAAACGATCTTTTCTGAAATGTACCAACTCCATGCCGTCTTTTTCAAAGAAAGCCTTCCATTCCGGATCATTGGTGATTTTTTCAAAAAGATCATCATACCATTTTACGATGTCAGCTGGTGTGCCTTTCTTGACAGTGAAACCGCGCCAGATCGACTCCATATCCATGCCCTGAATGCCGAGTTCCTTGAGTGTTGGAACATTCGGGAACTGCGCAAGACGCTTTTCTGCCGCGATGGCGATCATTTTGAGGTCCGGTTTTCCCGCAAGGTCAGCGGGGTTTCCAACATACACCTGTCCCTGTCCGCCAATGACTGCCGCCATAGCCTGAGCGCCGGAATCGAAGGGTACAAAGGCTCCTGTCATTCCGGTTTTTTCCCAGAACTTGTAAGTCACATATTCATCGATTCCCGGAGGCGCGATCCAAATCTGTTTTCCCGGCCGCGCTTTGGCGTCGGCAATGATTTCAGGCAAAGTCTGCAATTTCGATTTTGTGCTGATAATGATAGCTTCCGGATCTGAAACCAGAAGAGCCATCCAGTCCAGAGTAAATGGATCCATATCGGAACCTGTGCTGATCAGGTTGGCGATATTGGAGCGGGTCACTGCAAAGAGGTTATAGCCATCGGCAGGTTGTGACAGCACATATTCCCAGGCAATCAAACCGCCGGCACCGGCTTTGTTTTCAACGACAAAAGTTGCATCCGTGTATTTTGCTGCGATCTGAACCATTTTGCGGGCGGTGATGTCTATTAATCCTCCCGGTGCGGTATAGACAATGAGATGGATCGGTTTGCTCGGAAACTTCACCTGGGCTCCGACCGCGAAGGTGCTCATCAGCATCATGACTGCGAGAACCGCAAAGATGAACCTTTTCATGTTGTTCCACCTATTTATATTGTCAGGCTTCCATTCCGACGACGCGTTTGGCAGCCTTGAGATAATTGGTGTTGGGCATTCCGCTCAATCCAAGGCTCTCGACAACTAATTTCATGCCTGCATAGTTTTCACTTTCCACACAGGCAGACTCAATCATGGCGCCGTTAAACCACACCTGGGCGTATTCACAGATGATGCCGTCAATTGTAAACCCGAATCGGAGTTTTTCAACAGCAACAGGTGTCAGATCGGGATGCTTTCGTGCCATTTCAATAAATTCATCTATAGTATAGCTATCCTGGGTTAAATCCATGTTCACTTTCAGGTGGGAAAGGATTGTCGCGAGGTCTTCTCTTTTAACCGGGAATTGGAATTTTCCCCTCGGCTGGTAAATTTCATAGCCTTCCGGGGTTTCACCGACTTTGGTTTTGATATCCAGCAAGCCATCCCTCACCTTTACATTCGCTTCGTTGGTATGAACGGAGAGAAAATAGGTTTCTTTGGGCATTTTCCGTTTCTGGAAAAGGACTGTTTTCCCGTTCCAGATCTTTTCTGTGACAATATCAATGATTCCCTGCCCGAATACCCTGAACTCTGCTCGCGGAACAATTTTCGCAGCTTCTTCTGCTGTTGTGGCTACATTCTTGGCAAATACGTCGGCCATAAATTCCTCCTTACTTCAATCTATAAAATTGGCAACATAAGAAGTATGCACCTTGCTTGCTGAATTTTCTAATAAAATTATTTTATTGTATTGTTAAAAATGATTGATAGATTGAATATGCAGCAAAGCTTGACAATTCCTGACTGTCGCAATGAAAATTGAATTCGTATTCCAGTACCGAAATAAAAGGAGATAACCATGAGCGCTAAGACAAACGCAGGCGGGCTTCCAGGCTTTTTGCAAGAAGTCCGTGCCAATAAAGAAAATGCCAGGGAGGCATGGGTTGTCATGGGAAACGAGGCGGCTGATCTGGACTCGATGGCTTCCGCTGTCTGCCTTGCCTGGCAGCTTGCCAGGAAAAGCTCACAAGCAGGGACTGTCTATCTGCCTCTTATACCCATTCCCCGCGAAGACTTCAGGCTGAGAACTGAAGCTGCATTTCTTTTCAGCGAGGCCGGGATTTCAGAGACTGAGCTTTTCTTTACCGATGACGTCAGCCTGGAAGTTCTTGGGAAGAAGGGGACACTGCGGCTAGTCCTGGTAGATCACAACAAGCCAGGAAAGGCTTTTGCCGCCTTTTTGCCGAATGTGGCCGGGGTTGTGGACCACCATCAAGATGAAGGGCTGTTTCCTGATCTCAAGGATCGAACCATTGAACCCGTGGGATCAGCCTGTACACTGGTTGCCGAAAAAATATTGGCTGAAGGCTTGGCGGATATACCCTCTGATGCGGCGCTGCTGCTGGCAGGCACCATTCTTCTCGATACTGTCAATCTCGATCCGGCGGCTGGGCGTGTCACACCCAAAGATGAAGCCATGGTCAGAGCTCTTCTCCCAATAGCGGGAAAATCACAGCAAGTTCTGTTTGACAGGCTCCAGTTTGAAAAATTCAATGTTGCGAGCCTCTCCACCTTCGACCTTTTGCGGAAAGATTACAAGGAATATTCAGCCGGTTCTATCCGGTATGGCATGAGCTCCGTTCTTCTATCGCTCGAATCATGGAAAAAGAAAGATTCAAAACTCCCCGAAGAATTAAAGCGCTATGCTGAATCCCGCAAACTGTCCCTGCTCTTGGTAATGAATGCTTACACAGAACCGAAATTTACAAGAGAACTGGTGGTGTATAGCCCGGATCCCGCACTGTTCAGGAAAGTTGATGATTTTCTGAAGGCCTCTGATCTTGGCTTGAGTCCCTTGCCTTCACCCGCGGGAAGCATTCCTGATTGTTTCGGGTGGTTTGCCCAGGCAAACGAATCATATTCAAGGAAAAAACTCCAGCCGGTAATTCAGCAATTGCTTGAAAGTTGATGGCGGTGTAATAGCGCTCAGGCTTCATTAAGATTTTTCAAGAGGACAGGGGTTCTTGATGACCGTTTATAATATTTTCGACCTCATTGGCGGTTTGGCGATCTTTTTATTCGGCATGATCATGATGAATGACAATCTGACCGCTTTTGCCGGTAACAAGTTGCGCAGTCTCATGATTCTTTTGACAAAAAACAAGTTTCGCGGATACCTTACCGGTTTGGGGGTAACGGTCATCAATCAATCTTCGTCGGCCACTACGGTTCTTGAAGCGGTTCTGGTCGGTGCAGGCCTCATGACTTTTGAACAGAGTTTGGCGGTTACCTTGGGTGCTGAACTTGGCTCAACGGTTCTGGGGCAGTTGTTCGCATTTCCAAAGATAAGCAAGTTCGCGACGCTCTTTGTGGCAATAGGTTTTTTTGCTTTTATTCTCGCTAAGAATAAAAAGCAGAAAAGTCTGGCTAACACTATTCTGGGATTTGGACTGCTTTTTCTGGGCATGGATTTCATGTCCAGAGCGATGGAACCTCTGCGCCATTCAGCTGCCTTCATGAGCTTGATGAGCAGGATTGAAGAGCCGATTCTGGGTATTCTTGTTGGTTTATTGTTTACCATGATAATTCAATCTTCCGGAGCAACCAGCGGGCTGGTAATCGCCATGGCAATTTCAGGCGCAATAACACTGGAACAAGCGGTACCTATCAATCTTGGAGCGTCAATCGGTACCTGTATTACAGCCATTCTCGGCAGTCTGAGCCTCAACCGGGAGGCAAAGCGCAGCGCCTATATTCATGCTGTATTTCAAACAATAGGAGTGTCCATCGCGTTTATTCTGCTCATGATTCCCTTCAGAAATGAGCGATTCTACCTTTATCTCGCCAAGGAATTTTCCTCACTGTTCCCGGGTGGGCGGAATAACCTAGCGCGCCAGATAGCCATGGCTCACACATTGATGCCAATGATTAACCATGTCTTTGTTTTTCCAATGCTCCCTGTCATCACCAGAATATTCAACAAGCTGGTTCCGCCTGAGCCGCCGAAAGAAATCTTTGGTGCGCAATATTTGAACGAAGCTATGCTATCCGAACCTTCCGTTGCTCTGATTCAGGTAAAAAAAGAATTGCTCAGAATGTCCGAAATAATTGAATCGATGTTGGATAAAGCGCGTTCCATGATGATAAACCGAAGTCTGGACACCGGAAAGGAGATCAAGAAAGCTGACAAAATGGTGGATACCCTTCGTACAGAAATTATTGTTTATCTGACAAAAATTGCTAAAAATACTTTAAGCGATCAGGAAAGCAAAACACAAACCGCTTATCTTTTTCTTGCCTCAGAGCTTGAGAATCTGGCTGATGTTATTGAGAGGAATGTTCTGGACAGAATTAAAAAACTGGTCAACAAGGATCTTCATTTATCTGAAGAGGGCTTATCGGACATCATGAAAATGAGCGACATCGTCGTTGGACACTTCAGGCAATTTGTGTAATCTTTAGCTGAGGAAGATGCCGGCAAAGCACTTGAGGTTCTCAAGGATGTTGAAAATTCAAGAGAACTCATGAACGAACTGAGAAGAAAACATTTTCAAAGACTAAATGATGGTGTGAGCACATCTCTCGAGACAACAGAAATACACATGGATTTGCTGAGTCATCTGCACAGGATTAACAAGCATACGAACCATCTTGTGCAGACATTGGTGGAAATGTACGTGTCCTGAGGTTAGTGTTTCCAAGCTTGTGCTGAAAAAAATATACAGGCTTGGGAAGACTATTGAAAAGTATTTTATTCTTATCATCCCATAGCCTGCACTTTCAGTTTAGCACAATTATGGAAACACTCAAATCAGAGAACTACGCCGAGAACATCCTTGATGGCTGATTGAAACGTCGACTTGGGCAGTGCCCCTTGGGAACAAAAAGCAGGGAAGGGATGCTCTGGATGCCGAAAGCGCCAGCCAGTTCCTGCTCTTCGTCGGTATTCACTTTGTAAACCTGAATCTTGCCTTCGTATTCCTTATCGAGCGCTTCAAGAATGGGGCCTACCATTTTGCATGGGCCGCACCAGGGGGCCCAGAAATCGATGATAGCGGGCAGTTCGCCCTGATATTCCCACTCTTTCTTGTTTTCATAATCAAAGACCTTGGTCAGGAAGGTCTCTTTGGTCAAATGTTCTACCACAACTAACTCCTTATATATAGAAATATATATATAAAAAGAAAAATTGACAAGAGAGCAAACCACAAATTCAAAAAAACAGTATATACTGATAGCGCTCTGGAGGTGCTGTCATGAACCTTGTTGATATGGATGAATTGCCGCCCGATCCGGTATTTGAACCGGGAATTCGCCGCGCGCCCCGCCGGGATGCCGAACTTTCTCCCAGCCAGACCTTGCAGGCTCTTAAAAATGCCTTGCGATACATTCCCCAGAAGTGGCATGAAAAATTGATTCCTGAATTCTTGCAGGAGCTGAGGGAACACGGCCGCATCTATGGCTATCGGTTCCGGCCAGCGGGAAGGATTCGGGGGAAACCCATCAACGAATACCCTGGTGCCTGCATAGAAGGAAAGGCCTTCAGGGTCATGATCGACAACAATCTCGATTTCGATGTCGCCTTGTATCCATACGAGCTGGTAACCTATGGAGAGACTGGCCAGGTCTGTCAGAATTGGATGCAGTACCGCCTCATCTGCAAATATCTGGAGGTGCTCGACCATAATTCGACCCTGGTCCTGGAATCCGGTCACCCGCTTGGTCTTTTTAAAAGCCACGAACTTTCGCCGCGCGTCATCATCACTAATGGACTGATGGTTGGCATGTTCGACAATCAGAAGGATTTCAATGTTGCAGCGGCACTCGGTGTCGCCAATTATGGGCAAATGACCGCCGGCGGCTGGATGTACATCGGTCCGCAGGGCATCGTGCACGGCACGTACAATACGATCTTGAATGCCGGCCGCCTGAAGCTCGGTATCCCGCATGACAAGGATCTCGCTGGCAGGCTTTTCGTTTCGTCAGGACTCGGCGGAATGTCCGGAGCGCAGGGAAAAGCCGCTGTCATAGCGGGCGCCGCTTCGATTATTGCTGAGGTTGATGCGTCCCGGATTCAGACGCGCTATTCGCAGGGTTGGGTGACCAGCGTTGCGAAAACCCGCGAAGACGCCTTTGCCCAGGCTCTCGCTTCTCAACAAAAGAAAGAAGCCGCCGCGGTCGCCTACCATGGAAATATTGTAGATTTACTCGAATACGCTGAAACACATGATATTCACATCGACCTTTTGTCGGATCAGACAAGCTGTCATGTGCCATATGACGGCGGATACTGCCCGGCAGGTATCAGTTTTGAAGAACGGACCCGGCTCCTCGCGGAGGACCGCGAAACCTTCAGACAGCTGGTGGATACATCTCTGAAGCGCCATTTCGAAGTCATCAAAAAACTTTCCAGCAAGGGCACCTATTTCTTCGATTATGGAAATTCATTCCTCAAAGCGGTTTTTGATGCCGGCTGTAAAGAGGTTTCAAAAAACGGGCTGGACGAAAAAGATGGGTTTATCTTTCCGAGCTATGTTGAAGATATTCTGGGCCCGGAGCTTTTCGATTATGGCTATGGTCCCTTCCGATGGGTCTGCCTCTCCGGCAATCCTGAGGATCTGCGCAAAACGGACAAGGCTGCCATGGATTGCATCAATCCTGAACGGCGGGGGCAGGATCGGGATAACTGGATATGGATTCGCGATGCTGAAAAAAACAAGCTGGTCGTTGGAACACAGGCTCGGATTCTCTACCAGGATGCTCTCGGCAGGATGAACATTGCCCTGCGATTCAATCAGATGGTGCGGGATGGAGAAATCGGCCCAGTCATGCTGGGACGGGATCATCACGATACCGGTGGCACTGACAGCCCATTCCGCGAAACCAGCAATATCCGCGATGGGTCGAATGTCATGGCCGACATGGCAACGCAATGTTTTGCCGGCAATGCCGCGCGCGGCATGAGCTTAATCGCCCTGCACAATGGCGGCGGAGTAGGAATCGGCAAAGCAATCAATGGAGGATTCGGTCTGGTTCTGGATGGGTCAGAGCGCGTTGACTCCATTATTCGAATGGCGATGCCCTGGGATGTCATGGGCGGAGTAGCCCGGCGGGCCTGGGCTCGGAATCCTCATGCCATTGAAGTGTGCAACGAGTACAACGATCGTTATGCAGATCTGGGCAACATCACCATCCCTGAGCCGGTTGATGAGGAACTTGTCAGCAAGCTGGCTCGGGCTCAGGGGGTCATGTGAAGCTTTGTGCTTGGCGGTTCACGCCTCACGGGAAAGCAGTTCCCTGAGGTAGGAAAACGCCTTTTTCAATTCAGCCATCTCGTTTTTTATGTGCGTAATAAAGGGATTTTCCTCAAGCCTGCCAAGCACGGCATCCATCTCCGCTTGAGAACGATAGGTTGCGAGCCTGAATGGATTGGTGTAATCCTTTGCCCGGGAGGAAGTCACGCCGGCTTCGATATAGGAGCAGAGCTTTTCGGCTTCCAGCAGGGCGTCGATAAGAACCTTTCTCGGCACGGAACCGGGTTTCCCTAAGGTCTCTTCTCCCTTCGGTGCCGGCTGATAGAGGTCCTGCAGGATTGCCCAGGCATATCGGGCTTTATCCAAGGGATAAATGTCGGAAAAGGATTCGTATTCCTGATGAAATTCAGCCCAGGTGGGGTACATGCCTTGTTCCGCTTTTGCAAGCAGAAGATTCAGCCGCGCATCCGAAACCAGAACCCCGCCGATATTTTCCCAGGTGCTGTCCGCACAGCACCATTCATCGCCGGCCAGTTCGGCTGCCAGCGTTTGATACACATCGGAGCCGATGCCGCGGGCAATCACGTAACCGCTGATAGTTCGGACAGCAAACCAGAGCAGGATTTCACGATAAGCGTGCCACGCCCGCACCGGCTTATGGATGACACACTCCCGGTTCGAGTGTTCCATACCGGAAGCCCTGACCGAGAACGGCAGGGGATCGGAAGTGTTGAGTAGAATCGTCCGGCCAATCTTTCTGAAGGTTGATTTCCATCCTGCTGTGTCGGGCAGTTTTTCATCGGCGGTTTTTTGCGGGACTTCGCTCCGGATTAATTTGTCAAGAGTTGGGTCAGCTAACATGCCATTTTTAATCGCTTCCAATGCTGACTCGCCGATCAATTCTTCCAGCAAAGCCATCGCAGCACGGCATTCCTGCGCGGTGTCCGGTGCGAATGGTGAGTATTCAAAGGTCAGCCGTTTATCCAGGCGCTTGTCCCTGCTTTTGAATTTGCTTTCATTCCGCATGAGCGCATAGAGGTTGCCGGTCCACCAATATGCGGGATTAATGACAAGCTGGTCGTTTTTATAGTCATTGTCGACCAAGCTGAAGGGGAAGGGTATGTTCAGCTCGTACCGATAATCACCTTTAGCCAGTAAACAGAACGAAGCAAATTTGGAAGAGTGCTTCAGCGATGTGCAAAGCCCGGGCCAGAAGCCCCGCCCGGCTTCGATTTCTCCATCGGGAGCCCGTGAATTGTGGTTCGAACCAATTGTTGCGCCGGCTGCGATATTGGATTGGCCCTGTACGAGGCTTGAAATGAGAAAACTGGTGTTGTGATGCTGTTCATGTGCTGGATAAATCAAGTTATTGAGCATTTCGCAGCAGGAAATAGTCGAATTTTCCCCTAAAATGCTGTGTATCAGCCTGGCGCCGTATTTCAGAGCCGAGTTGTCCCGCATGATGAACCGGACAGCCTTGCAGCCGTAGAAAA
>JAJTBL010000362.1 GCA_021286925.1 Spirochaetia bacterium
AATGATTTCCCTTGGGGGGAAAGCTCATGCGACAGCGAAGAAGAGTATGCTTTGGTGGTCAGTCTGCGCGACCGGGAGAACCAAGAGGCGCGTTTGTATTCTCGAATCAAGGCTCAGATTGAAGCGAGACTGCCGATGAGGATCAAGATATGACCGACAGTCAGCTCAATCACGACTGGAAAATGGTCAAGTTCAGCGACATCGCGCAGAACGTTTCTGTGCGGGTGGATCCTGCCGATGCCAAGACTGACGTCTATGTCGGGCTGGAGCATCTCGATCCCAGTACGATTCACCTGCGTCAGTGGGGGAAGCCATCCGATGTCACCGGACAGAAGCTGGCCTTCAAAAAAGGAGATGTGATTTTCGGCCGCCGCCGTGCGTATCAACGCAAGCTCGCCGTGGCCGAGTTTGATGGCATCTGCTCGGCCCATGCCATGGTTGCCCGAGCAAAACCCAAGATGATTCTACCGGAGTTTTTGCCGTTCTTCCTGCAATCCGACATGTTCATGGAACGGGCCATTGAAATATCGGTTGGCTCTCTCTCACCGACGATCAACTGGAAGACGCTGCGAGAGCAAGTGTTCCCGCTGCCGCCCATTGATGAACAGAAGCGTATTGCCGAGATGCTGTGTACGGCGGATGAGGCGGTGGAAAAATGGACGGTAGCCTATCGGCAGGCAGAATCAGCCCTGAGCTCAACGCGGAGCCAGATCCTTCAAGAGCTTTCTCAAACCGAGGAATGTATCTCTCTAAAAGATATTGGCCGATGGGTTAGCGGTGGAACGCCATCACGCAGCCGAAGTGATTTCTGGAATGGCGATTTCCCGTGGGTCAGCCCGAAGGATATGAAGCAGGATGTCATATCCGACTCCGAGGAGAAACTTACTGATACAGCCTTGAATGGGCGGATAACCATCCTGCCTTCGGAAAGCATTCTCATAGTTGTTCGCGGGATGATTCTTGCCCACACATTCCCGGTCGCGCTCACCGGCAGGGAGGTTACGTTCAATCAGGATATGAAGGGCATTATCCCCAATTCCGATTTTTCGGCTGAATTCGTATTTCACTGGTTCAAAGACAATTCCGCAAGAATTCTGCAAGCGACAGAAGAGAGCACGCACGGCACCAAGCGACTTGCAACGGATGTTTTGTACGGGATGCAAATACCTAAACCCTCGCCTGCAAAGCAGGAGATGGCAGTGACCGTCTTCGAAACTTTTCGCACCAAGCTGGCTGAAATTTCGGAGCATATCGCCTCGTCTCAGCAGATGTTGCGCAGTCTGAGGAATGCAAAAGTAGGAGCCGCCCATGTTTAACGAAGAAAACACTGTCGAACAGATGGTTCTCGACACACTCTGCGGCGGCGTGACTTCGAACATGGTTGCCGGAGAACTTCTATGCTATGATAGCAGGAAGTTAGCAAAGAAAAGAGGATAGACCGGAAAGTCATTTTTGCTCAACCAATTCGGATGGGGAGCGCAGATATGAGATTGCAATGAAAAACACCATAAATATCTACTGTGATGAAAGCTGTCATTTGCCACATGACGACCAGAAGGCCATGGTTCTGGGCGCACTCTGGTGTCTGAAGGCCAAAGCTAGTGAACATAATCAGGCCATTGCCGGGCTGAAAGCCAAACATCACCTGTCGCCATTTTTCGAAATCAAATGGTCAAAGGTATCTCCGGGCAAACTCGATTTTTACCGAGAACTGGTGGATTATTTTTTTGCCAGCCCCACCATGGGGTTCCGTGGCTGGGTGATCCCAGATAAATCCGTCTTGTCTCACGATCAATTCAATCAGACCCATGATG
>JAJTBL010000363.1 GCA_021286925.1 Spirochaetia bacterium
AAAGCGCCATCGGATGTTTTACCATATGACAGGGGCCGAAATCCCCAGGGATCACGGACGGCGTAAACGCCTTCTTCTGTCAGCAGAACGAATGAAAAAGCGCCAATCCATTTTTTCATCGCGTTTCTGATTCTTTGAACCCAGGTTTTGCCGCTTGCGAGACCGAGCGACATGAGCATGAGTTCAGTATCGCTCGTTGATGTGAGACCGATGCCCTTTTCCAACAGCTCACGCCGGAGCTCCGGCGCATTTACAATATTGCCGTTGTGCGCTATTGCTATGGGTCCGTATTTTCCTGTAACGAGAAAAGGTTGTGCGTTTTTGGCGCTTGGCAGGCCGGTGGTAGAATAACGGTTATGTCCGATAACCAGTTTCCCTGGCAATTTCTTGAGGTGCACCATCCGTTCATCGAAGGAAGCAATACCCGCCGCCTCCTGTCCCCGGTGCTGAAGTGCAAAAAGCCCATAAAAAGCGGTTCTCGCGGCATCGCTCTGCGGATCATAGACGGCTATGATACCGCATTCTTCTCGCGGGCCTGAATAACTATCAATTGGATTCATAACGCTTCTGTCCAACTTCGGCATCATCATGCAGGAGTTTTTCCTGCTGCTCTTCATGGAACTTCCTGATGGCTTGAGCAATTTCAGGGCTGTCAAAGCTAAAGATTTTTGCGGCAAAAAGCGCTGCGTTCATCGGCTCGAGAATCACAGCGGGAGCGACACCCGGCGAAAGCAGTTGGCGGCGGAGGACAGGCGATAACCGGGAATCGTGTTGCCCAATCCACCATACCCGACAGGGCGTTTGAAAGCCCGGCAATCGTAATAAAGACTATTTCCTGACTTTCATTTTCCGCTTCGCGTATGATTTCCAGAACCTGCAAAGGTGTCTTATGTGCTGAAGCGATTCTGAATATATGAGGTACGCCGAATCGATCCAGTTTTTCCGCGATTTTCTCAGCATGAGGCATGTCGGATCTGGATCCCATCAGAATTATGGCTTTGCATGATTTCATAAGCTTATCCCTGCCTTTTCCAGATTTTTCATCAGCCGCGGTTCAACCGGATATTCTCCGGGAACGAAAACATTTCCCGTCAGCATCTCGAATGCGCTCTGGTAGAAAAGGCTCGCAGTCACCCACAGCTCATCCGGCATCTGCGGAATTTCGCCCTCGCCTCGGTATCCCATTTTCGCGTATTCGAGACGAATGAATTCCTTGTCGAATGATTCAGGCTCCAAGCCTTTGCTCAGGAGATCTTCATAGCTCGACTTCTTCCAGAACCGCGAAGAATCCGGTGTGTGAATTTCATCAATCAAGAGAAGCCGCCCTTCATCATCAAGACCGAATTCATATTTTGTATCAACAAGGATTAGACCTGTCTTCTCCGCCAGCTCCTGACCTCGTTCGAATAACGCGAAGGCTGTATCTTCCATTTTCTTCCATACCTGCGGTTCAAGAATTCCTTTCTCAACAATTTCAGAACGAGTCAGCCGCTCATCATGGCCAGTCGCTCCGCCCTTTGTTGTCGGGGTGATAATTGGCTTCGGCAATTTTTGGTTTTTCACAAGTCCTTCTGGAAAATCATACCCATAAATATGGCGCTCGCCCAAAGAGTAGCGGTACCACAGCGCAGTCTCGGTAACACCGGTAATATAGCCGCGCATAATGACTTCAACCGGTATCGGAGCTACTTCATGGACCAACGAAGCGTTCGGATCAGGTAGCGAGATAAGATGATTAGGAACAATATCCTGTGTCTTTTCATTCCACCATGCTGAAAGCTGGTTCAGCACCTGACCTTTCCAGGGGATA
>JAJTBL010000364.1 GCA_021286925.1 Spirochaetia bacterium
GAATGTCAGCGCCTCGAAGAAAAATCTAGCTTTAGTCATTGATTTTCCTGCGGACTTTCCTTCGGCGATCATCACCGATCCAGGGAAAATTCGGCGAATCCTCATCAATTTGGTGGGCAATGCGATAAAGTTCACCGAAACAGGAAGCATAGTCGTCAAGCTCTTCATAAGCCAGAAAAGAAACAAAAACATGCTTCAATGCGATGTTTCAGATACCGGAAGGGGTATACCAGAAAGCGATATCCCCAGGCTCTTCTCCCCCTTTTCACAAGCGACGAACAGACGGGAGACCGATGAGGGCACTGGATTGGGGCTTGCGATTTGCAGGCAAAGCATCGAAGCCCTGGGCGGGAGCATCAATGTAAAGAGCACCGTAGGCGAAGGATCGACCTTCAGTTTCTCGCTGCCGATCACGCTTGCCGAAGAACAACCGAAAAGCCCGGCATCCGCTGAATCCGATGAAATAGTCGGCGTTGAAACGGACGGAGCATCGATCCGGATACTGATAGTGGATGACAACGCCGCCAACAGGGCTTTGTTGGCCGGCATACTCCAAAAATCGGAAATCAAGTACGATATTGCCAAAAACGGGAAAGAGGCGCTGGATCTCTGCGACTCGTTTTCCCCCAACCTCATATTCATGGATATCCGCATGCCGGGCATGGACGGCAAAGAAGCGGCAGCTCGAATCAAATCGCGCATGGAAGAAAAGGCACCTAAATTGATCGCTTTGACGGCGCATGCCATGGAAGACGAAAAGGCGGCCATCCTGGCAGCCGGTTTCGATGGCTTCATCCGGAAACCATATTTGGAGCAAGAAATTTGGCTCAGCAGCTCGCAGAATCTGGGCTTGCGCCTACGCAGCCGCCGGCAGTGCGCGGCGCCGGTCAAGATCAGCAAGGAGAAGACCATTGCCGGCATCAGGTCATTACCGATAGACATTCTCAGCGAGTTGCGAAATTGCATCGAAATGCTCGATAAGGATGCGTGCAGATCGGTAATCCAGAAAATATGCGCAACTGAGCCTGTGCTCGCCGCCGATTTGAGGAGCATGGTTGACTCCCTTGAATATGTCGAACTCCTGCCCTTCCTTGACGAATGCTTAGAAAAAAATGGGGTTGGCCGATGAGCGATCGCCCCGATTTTCCTAAAGATGTTCTTATCGTCGATGACTCAATAAACAACCTCAATCTTCTTGAAAGCATCTTGAAGAGCGTACCTTATCGCGTGAGGATGGCGCTCAACGCGGAAATCGCCATCAGAAGCATAAAGGCAAAACTGCCTGACATCATACTTCTCGACATCCACCTTCCAGGCCTCGACGGTTTTTCCCTCTGCAGGCAGTTGAAGAGCTCGGAACCCACCAAGGGCATACCTATCATCTTCATTACGGCATCCGATAATCCTGAGGAATTGCAGGAGGCCTTCGCGTGCGGAGCCGCCGATTTTATACGGAAGCCTTTCAACAAGGACGAAATCGCAGCCCGCATAAGCACGCATCTTTCGTTGAGCATGGTGACGAATGAGCTGAAAGCAAAGAACATAGCCCTCGTCGAAGAAATGCAGAAGAAGACCAAAACACATCTCTTGCTCTCCAGCGATCAGGAAGCTTTGAAATCCTTCATAGCGGAAAGCCAAAACGCGCTCGATGATTGCTGCGGCTCCAGTTTTGCCTATCATAGATTTTGCGATCTCATGCGGGAGCTCACGGGAGCGTCATACGCGGTATTCAATTTATTCGAAGAATCGGGCGATTTCTTCAATACCATCGCCATTTCAGGAATCGCGGGCCTAGGG
>JAJTBL010000365.1 GCA_021286925.1 Spirochaetia bacterium
CTGACGTTTTCGAGCCAGCCTATGAAAAAATCGTTGCGAGAAAAGTCGCTCAAGGAATGAGCCGAGAGGATGCCGAAGCGAATTATGGCGAGAATCCTGATTTTTATGATGAATTCTTTGTCCCTGGTCGGGCTCGCTGGTCGCACCTGCAGGGCAAGCTAAACGATGCTTCGGAGCCGTTTGGTGCTGTCCTGGACAAAGCGCTGGCGGCCTTGAGTGAATCCAACGAGTCGTTGCAGCACGTTCTGGACCACATCCAATTCATGAAGGTCCAGAGCAACAAGCGTATTGTTTCCGATGAGGCTTGTAAGGAACTGGTGCGTCATTTCAATCGCTACCGCTTGCGCAGTGAGGACTTTCAATTTTCCGACCTGCTTGGTTCTGCGTATGAGTTCCTCATCAACATGTTTGCGGAATCGGCTGGTAAGAAAGGCGGGGACTTCTATACACCTCGTGATGTGATCCGCTTGATGGTCCGGGTACTGAATCCCACCCCAGGAATGAGTATCTATGATCCCACGTGCGGTTCCGGCGGCATGCTAATCATTAGCCGCGAATATATTGAACAATCCGGCGGCGATCCGACCAACCTCCGCCTCTGCGGCCAGGTGAATGATGCCTCTGCTTGGTCAATCTGCAAAATCAACATGCTCCTGCACAGTATTCGCGGCTCTGATATTCGGCTAGAAGATACCCTGCTGCATCCTCTGCACCGGGAAGGCGGGGAACTCGAACGTTTTGACCGAGTGATCGCAAACCCTCCTTTCAGTCAGAACTACACCAAGAGCAACATGGAGTTCCCGGAGCGTTATCGCTGGGGATGGTGTCCGACTTCAGGGAAAAAGGCGGACCTCATGTTCGCTCAGCACATGTTGGCGGTCTGTAAACCCGGCGGCATGGTGGCGACCGTCATGCCGCATGGTGTGCTTTTTCGTGGCGGCGCGGAAAAGGAGATCCGCAAGAAGTTCCTTCAACAGGATTTGCTCGAAGCCATCATCAGCCTGCCGCAAAATCTCTTTTATGGGGCGAGTATTCCAGCCTGCATTCTGATCATGCGTTCCAACATCACAGGACAAGCCCTCAACCCCAACAAACCGGAAAACCGGCGCGGCAAGGTGCTTTTTATCAATGCGGATGCCGAATATCTGGCAGGTCGGGCACAAAATTATCTGCAGCCTGAAGATATCGAAAAGGTCGCGTCTACCTTCGAGCGCTACGCCGAAGTGCCCGGATATTCCAAGATAGTGACGTTCGACGAAATTGCGGATGGAGCCAATGACTTCAACCTCAATGTCCGCCGCTATGTCGACAATTCACCGCCGCCGGAGCCGCATGATGTCCGTGCGCATCTTGCTGGCGGCATTCCAGTAGCCGAAATCGAAGGGAACAGTGCCCTTTTTGAAGCGCTCGGTTTCTCGCCGGATGTCCTCTTCGCTCACAGACCTAATGATGAGCGATACCGTGACTTCAAGCCGAGCATTACCGAGCGGCCAGCCATCGCCAGACTGATAGAGCCGGACGGGAGCGCTAAGAGACGCGCTGACAGAGTGGTGGGCCTCCCAGACTGGCAGCCTGGTCGCGCTGCCACATGGCCGTAACCTGAATGCTGTGCGCTCTGAATTTCTTCGGGGGTTTACCGAAGCGCTGCTGCAACTTGGAGTTCTGAACAATTTCAAGTTATCCGGAGTGGTCGCCGCTTGGTGGACCGAGACCCTGCCGGATTTCAAAACCCTTATTGAAAACGGCTTTTGCGGTGTGGTCGATGGATGGGTCGATGCCATTGCT
>JAJTBL010000366.1 GCA_021286925.1 Spirochaetia bacterium
GAACGATGGTTGTCAAAGGACAGACTTTCAGCGCTGACATAAACAAGCTCATGCTTGCGCGAATGGCGATACTTGATGCCCGGGAATCCCGAGCAGAAGCGCAGAAAGAGCTTTACCGCCTTTACGCGGTTCCCGTTGTTTCCATGACGCTTGTCTCTCCCGGAATAAGAAAAAATACGCGTACAAGAAGGGCCGCGCTCTATGCAGCGTGGTCGATTCTTTCACGGCAGTTTGCGGCCGCGGGCTTTTCTATTCGTGAAATCCGGTGTCGCATAACGGCAGCGGGACCTGAGTGCCTGCTTGCGGCAGAAGGCTCAGCCGCTGAAATAAAAGAGCTCTGCCTTGAGCTGGAAGAGCGCCTGCCGTTTGGGAGAATTCTGGATATCGATGTGCTTTCGGATTCCGGAAAAGGTCTGGCAAGCCTGCATCGTGAAGCCTTTGGCAAGCCGCCTCGGCGCTGTCTTGTGTGCGATTCGGACGCATTCCTTTGTATTGCGGAAAAAAGGCATACGGCGGCGCAGTTGGAAAAGGCCTGCTTTCGGCTTTATCGGATGACTGCTGATGCTGTGTCAGAGGATATTGCCGGGATGGCGGTTGCTTCCTTGATTGCTGAAGCTTCCCTGCCTGATAAGCCTGGGCTTGTTTCTCCGGGCAATCAGGGGGCGCACTGTGATATGGATTTTTCACACATGATAAGGTCCGCGAATGCCTTGCGGCCATATTTTTTGAAAGTTGCGAAACGAAGTTTTTCCTTTACGGGGAATTTGAAATCACTGCTTGAAACCTTGCGGCCCCTGGGCATTGAGGCTGAAGCGCGAATGTATGCGGCGACCGGCGGTATCAACACCCATAAGGGCGCTATTTTTGCGCTCGGTTTTTTTGCGGCAGCTGCGGGCTATCTGGCTGGGCATACTGAACTTTTATCTGCATACACCAGCTATTCAGATGCGTTATGCGACATCATTAGGAAAGTCGCGGATAATATTGCCGTCCCGGATTTTGAAAAACATGGAAGCTCAATCTCCACCAATGGAATACGGTGGTACAGAGAGTACAGCGTGACGGGAGCGCGGGGACAGGCTGAGCAAGGATACCCATTGGTTTTCAACACGATTTTCCCCGTGCTTGCGCAAGGGCTCAGCCATGGCACCCATGAAACAAGCATGGTTTTGTTGAGCGCCCTCATGCGTTCCATTGCAGAGCTGGATGATACCTGCCTGCTTTCGCGGGGAGGGCCTGCCGGCTTGGATGAAGCGCGCCGCCGAGCCTCGGATGTGCTGGTGGCGCTGAACAAATCTGAAAATTCCGCTGAAGCGCATCGCGTGATTATTGAATTCGGAGCCTGGATGCGAGAGCGTGCCCTGAGTCCCGGCGGATCGGCAGACATGCTGGCGGCAGGAATTTTCCTGTACAAGCTCAACGAACGGTATGGAGGTTTTTCAGGATGGCAACCGTGAAACAAATATCACAAGCAGGAACACTTGAATCGAGCGATATCCTGATTCAGCTGTCTCCTGCCGAGCCGGGAACCGGGATCAGGCTTGCGCTCGAGAGCCCGGTTCGAAAACAGTTCGGCGCAAGGATTCTGCAGATAATCAGCGCTGAATTGCAGAAAGCCGGCATAAACGATGTTCTGGTGTCGGCTAACGATCGTGGCGCTTTGGATTATACGATTGAAGCCCGCATTCAAGCGGCGATAGCGCGAGCTTTTGGCGGGGAGGATGCAAGATCATGAAACCATCGTTACGGCGGGCCATGCTCTTTGCGCCGGGCAACAA
>JAJTBL010000367.1 GCA_021286925.1 Spirochaetia bacterium
AACAAATTCGGTGACTTTAGCGGTGACCCGCGCGTGCAGGCTTCGAGACGCGTCATACAATTTCATGAGCCGCGAAAAGAACAACAGCAGAATGACAAGAAATACCAGCGTCACGGCAATCATGATCAATGCCAGCGCAGGCGCTATTGTCAGCGTCACACCAAACATTCCCAGCATCATAAGCACGCTGACAATAAACGTTACACCAACATTGGAAAACAAGTCGCGCACTTTCTCCGTATCGTTTTCTGTTCTAGACATGAGCTCCCCGACAGGATGCGCATCAAAGTACGAAGCGGGCAGTCTGAGAAAATGCGAAAAAATATCCTGTTTTATGTGTGTCACAATCGAAAGTCCAAGCTTGGAAACCATGATATTCCCGAAATAATTGAGCCCTCCTGTGAGGATCACAATTCCTAAATAGAGAAAAGCAAATTTTAAAAGCAATCCGACATCGTTATGCGGCACAGCTTGGTCTATGATCGCTCGGAGAATGAGAGGCTGAACAATTCTGCCGCCTGTAATGACAAGCATGATCAGCAAACCCGGAACCGCCAGGAATCGGTAATCCGCGACATATTTCAGAAGCTGCGAATTATATGTTTGTTTCAATTTCATACAGTACTTCAATTCTAATAAACCGTGGCGCAACCCTTGCGGCGCGGCACGGCACGACATGAAAGTCCGACGGCTTCCATGCTGCTATATCCATTTTCTTCTTGGTTATTGGAAGAAATCCGGGATGGCTTGCTGATTCCTAAGGGTTAATACTGAATCAGAAGTCTTTGGAAGAGTATACGGTGGCTATTCTGATCATGAAGCACCTCCACCACGAATTGATGATTTTTTCATTCGTGCACAAAAAGCCATACTATCACCATTTCCCAAAAAAGCAAGTAGGAAAATGATCAATTATTGAATCAAATCAACCATATCGGCTTCTGCAAGCTGAGCAAGCGCTCCAGGAGCAATAAAAATCTGCATTCCGCGCTTTCCCGCGCTGACAGAAATTCTATCGAACATGCTCGCGGTCTCATCGAGAAAAGTCGGGAATTTCTTTTTCATACCAAACGGAGAACAGGCGCCGCGAATATAGCCGGTCAACGGCTCAAGATCCTTGAGCGGGATGAGATCGCATGACTTGTCTCCAATCGCTTTGGCCGCCTTGCGCAAATCTATTTCACAGGAACCTGGAATGATGCAGACAAAATAGCCTGTCCTTTCGCCTTTCAAGACAATGGTCTTGAAAATCTGATCGGGATCCATATTGAGTTTTTCAGCCACATGAACCGCCGAAACATCTTCATCAACTTCATATTCAAGAATATCGAAATCGACGGCCTTGCTTTCCAGAAACCTGATAGCATTGGTTTTTTGCCGTGAAACTGGTTGTTCGTGGCTCATTTGCAAACACCTCGATACATCTCAGGAAGGTATTTCTCGCGCAATGCTTCATAGTCTTCCTTGGTGTCCATATCCTCCAGCACCCCTTCACAGCCAGTTTCGACTGAAACACTTCCATGTTCAAGCAGG
Source organism: Spirochaetia bacterium (assembly GCA_021286925.1). GTDB lineage: Bacteria > Spirochaetota > Spirochaetia > Treponematales > Rectinemataceae > JAJTBL01. Next base: position 1,534 of record JAJTBL010000367.1, read on the forward strand.
ACCGATTTCAGACGCTCGCCGTCGCCAAGCCTGAGTATGGCGCTTGCATAGGAAGCGGGAAACAAGACCGGGTGGCCGTTCCTTCCGTGAAACGCGGACACGAGCGCTGTATCTTTCACACCCTGGCTCTGCCTAGCATGAAATTCTGAAGCAAGGACAGAAAAAGCCTGATCAGTTACAAAGGGTATATCGCCATGATGCAGAAAAAAGCCCGTAAAATCGCCAGCTTCGAGCATGGT
>JAJTBL010000025.1 GCA_021286925.1 Spirochaetia bacterium
CCGCCTGGGCCTCGATATGCGGCAACAAGGCCGGCTTTTCTCATTTTGAAAAATATCTGCTGGAGAAACTCTGGTGAGATGCCCTCATCTTCTGCCAAGCGATGCAGAGGAACCGGTTTTTGTGAAGAAGCGTTGCCTGCCAGTGCAAGCAGCGATTTAAGCGCATATAGCCCACGAGTTGTTGTCCTCATGCAAGTCCCCTTTAGTTATGATTTTTTTATACAGAGTCTTTTAAAATGCAGATGCATTTTAAAAAACCCACTTTGAAATTAAATATATACTATAACTTTGGAATGTAAACCGTGCAACCTGTTTTATTTCGTGAAACGCGAATTATTCTCGTTTGTTGAAGCATTTTCAAGCGGTCCGCTTTCCCCCAACAACCAACAGCGATGGATTTTTCTGTTCCTAAAATCCGGCGGGATGGTGGCTTCCGTGATATCCTGCCATTGCATGGGGCATTTGCTTCCATCCCATTTCAGCTGACGGGAATTGGTTGAAAAAAGAATCTGGCCGTGCGGTTCCAGGACGGCACGGCAGCGTTCCAGCAATTCCGGCCAGTCGAGATTGACATCAAAATCTTCGGGCGTTTTTTTCGAGTTTGAAAAGGTCGGCGGGTCGGCGATGATAAAATCCCATTTTCTGCCAGATTTTCGGGCTTCTCTGAGAAAAAGCATGACATCCGTGCGGACTTCTTCATGAACCGAATCAGGAATTTCATTGAAAATAAAGTTTTTTCGGCTCCATGCCAGGTAGGTGTTTGACAAGTCCACTGATGTAACCCGCCGGCAGCCGCCGCTGGCTGCGTAGATTGAAAACGAGCCTGTATAACTGAAAAGATTGAGAACTGTTTTCCCTTTGCTCATGGAAGCGGCCATAGCCCGCGTGATCCGGTGATCGAGAAAGAGACCGGTGTCCAGATAGTCGGAAAGGTTGACAAGAAAGGATAAGCCTGCCTCGCGGACAATGGCTTCCTCATGCGAATCGCTGTTTCTGCCGTATTGGGAAAGCCCTCGCATCCGTTTTCGTACTTTGATGAAGACTGAGCCGCTTTCGATCAAAAGCGCAGAACATACTGCGCCGATCATGGCATCCAGCCATGCGCTTTCTTCTTGGTCGCTTTTTTCATATGGCCGCTCATACAGCGAAACCACCAGTTTTGTGCCGCGGTTCGTTTCATAACGGTCTATTGCCAGCGGTATTTCCGGAATGTCGCGGTCATAGAGCCGAAGCGCGTGGAAATCGTTTTTCCGTGTCCATTTCCGGAGCGATTTTTCATTTTTCAAGAGACGATTGACAAGGTATGTTGCCTGCGTATCCCGAGGATAAATCCTCGCGCCATACTGCCACGGTTTCCGGAACCCTCAGTTTTACATTGGTAAAGTTCCAGATTGCGCGTATGCCGGAAGCGACGATGGTGTCACAGGTGCTCTGGGCAAAGGGGGAGGGGACGGTTATGATCGCAATCTCAGGCTTCAGCGCTGCAGACTCGTTTTCAAGATCATCGAGCGAATATATCGGCACTCCATGAATGGTTTTCCCGATTTTAGCCGGGTCTGTATCGAAGGCGGCCAAGATGTTGAGGCCGTGATTTCTGAATTCCTGATAGCCGGACAAGGCTGAGCCAAGATTGCCTGCGCCGACGATAATAGCCCGGTGGTTGGTGTCCCAGCCAAGATAATGCTCGATGGATGCGATGAGCTCCGTAACGGGATATCCTTTTTTCGGTTTCCCGACGATGCCGGTGATAGCGAGATCCTTTCTAACCTGGATAGGTTCGAGATTGAGCTCATTGGCAATTACAGTGCCGGAAATATATTCTTCGGAACGTGCCTGGGCACTGCGGATAATATGAAGGTAGGATGGCAAGCGGCGAATGGATGGTGCAAATGATATTTTTTTGTGGTTTGGCATTGGCAACTCCGTCTTTTTTAATGATACATTATTATCGATAAAAGTCAAGCAAAATGATAGGATAATTTTATAATTTACTATATAAAAATTATAAAATATATAAAACATGTCTATGAAAAAAAAGAACTCTGGGGGAAAAGGAGGGAAACCCCAGAGTTCATCTTCAAAAAGAAGCGACTGAAATCGGTTATCCCGGCAAACCTGCATCAGTCTTGAATAATTATACAATGACTTTGCAAAATCCGCAACAGTAAAAAAACAATTTTCAATCCCACCAGGTCCGGGCGGCAAAGTCCGGTTTTATGCTGGCGCCGGCATGGCGGATCGAGCAGGCGGTTCTGGTCTCGGCAAACAGCGGTTTTAACCGTTCTTCGAAGAGCGAAAGCGTCCTTCCGCCTGCGACATCTTCGTCGTACAGGAGGGCGCGGCTTTCCCGGTATGAAAAAAGCCATGCTTCATCGGAAATTGCAATGATTGGCTCTTCGTCATGGCGTTTGAACATGGAGAGCCGGACGAAATAAAGCGGAATATCGAGCAGCTCCGCCAGGAGCAGGGCTGGCATGATTGAGCCATGTGCCGCGGCGATAAGGATGTCGGGCGCATAGGAAGCCCGTACCATTTCCGCGAGTTTCCCCAGGAGTGCGGGATCAGAACCTCTCCATGTATATTTATCACGTATGCCTGAATAGACAAAACCGAGAAGCTCCCGCGGAATGCTTTGCCGGAACTGCTCCATAGTATCTTCGATCCCGCTTGTCATCATGACAGCATCCCGGGCGAGATGGATTGACCGCCGATAGAGACGGTTGGCTTTTTCAATTTCTGCGATTTCATGGTTGATACGATATTTCCTGGCTTCCTTTAATTCATAATACACCGTCGGATGCAGGGGCAGATCATGCTCGACACAGATTTTATAATTGAGCATGACGTTGACGATGCCCGGCGCCATGCAGTACAACCGTATTGCGGCTTCGATCTGGTCCATGCTGACCTGTGTTGCATGGTTCTGTGCCTTGCTCTGCCGCAGGAAGGCCAATGTCTCGATGGCTCGCTGTAGAAGCAGTCCGTAGGGAAGCTGCATATCCATGGCAGGAGGCGGCTCTTCCCAGTCGGCGTGATAAAGGTATGGCAATATCATATCGAAATATACTGTATTCGGGAGAGTGCTCGGGTGCAAGCCTCGGAAAAGAGCTCTGAAATGCTGACGGTTGCCGTGTTGGCAGGCGGATCGAGCAGCCGCTGTGAAACGGGAGATAAGCGAGATCTCCTGATAAACGGTACAGCCCTCGGGCGGCGGGCTGTTTTGAATGCCCTATCCTTGACTGATTCGGTTTTAGTCATCGGTTCACCCCATCCTTCCTATCAGGATCTTCCAATACAGTGTGTTCTGGATGAAATCCCTGGGTTCGGGCCGCTTTCTGGGCTTCATGCTGCCTTAAGCCGCACACAGACAGCATGGTGCTACCTCTTGGCCTGTGACATGCCGCTGATTTCGCCGGCGTGGTGCGCCTGCCTTCTTGAAAAAGCGCGCGCTGCGCCTGAACGTGGCGCCTTCATTGCGAGAACCTCCGACAATTATCTCGAACCCTTCCACGGGCTCTATTCATCCAGGCTGAAGAAACCGCTGGAAAAGTTTTTGCAAAAACATCAAACTGGCAGCAAGCGTCAATCGATCGCCAATTTTCTTGCGACAGTAGATTTTTGTGCGATTGACGCTGAAGAAGTTCTGGCCATTGCAAGCGATTGGCAGCTCTTTGCGAGTATAAACTGCCAGCGTGAATATTTCGATTTTATAAAAAACTATCGATATTGAATCTGGACTATATTCTGTAATCGTGATAAAACTATGAAGCACTGGAGGTGGATAGTATGTTTGGAAGAATTGGTCCTATGGAATTGATATTGATCCTGGCTATCGCGCTGGTTATTTTCGGACCGAAAAAACTGCCGGAGATCGGCAAAGCTCTCGGAGAAGCTATCAAGGCTTTCAGAAAGGGTTCTGAAAAGGTGACTGAAGAAATCGACAAAGCCACCAGCCCCGATGCAGATGACAATCCCAAGGTCACCGATGCTAAAAACGGCAAGGATGATGCAACCTCAGCAAATCCGAAAGTCTGACGAGAAGATCGCTTTACTATGAGTACTGCAATCGGGGAAGAAAAAGACGGCCCCTCGATGTCCTTTTTCGGTCATCTGGCTGAACTCAGGAAACGTCTCATCACTGCGCTGATCGTATTTCTCCTCGTTTCTATCGCCAGTTTCAACTGGTCTGAAAAAATTGCGGATTTCATTATTGCTCCGGCTAAGGATATGGCCTTTGTATTTCTTTCGCCGCCGGATCTTTTCATGCTGTACATCAAGATTGCCTTAAGCATGGGACTCGTGATCAGCCTGCCGGTCATCATTTTTGAGCTTTGGATGTTCATAAGTCCCGCACTGCTTCCCCGCGAGAAGCGGTCCATCTTCTTTTCGCTCCTGGCTGGCGGAATTTTGTTTATTTTGGGAGCTGCTTTTTCCTACTTTGTTATCATTCCTTTTACGATAAGATTTTTCATGAGTTATCAATCGGTCTATGTCAAGCCGATGATTTCCATCAGCGAGTATTTTGGATTTGTGATAAGCCTCGCCCTCTCGTTTGGGGCTGCCTTTGAACTGCCGGTTGTGGCAGGCTTGCTCGGTGCGTTCGGCATTCTGAAAGCTGAGTTGCTGATCAGGATTAGAAGAATCGCGATTCTGCTTATTTTTATCGCTGCGGCGATTCTGACACCTCCCGATGTTGTCTCCCAAGTCCTGCTGGCTTTGCCGATGCTCGGGCTGTACGAATTATCTGTCTTGATATTAAAGCAGCAGGAAAAGCGAAGGGCAAACAAGGAAGCGCAGGCTGAGGTAACAGTCTGATTGCGCTGGTTTATTGAAAAAACGGTATCAACAATCAGCACTATTGCCTCTGAAATCTCGAGCTGATACTAGAATAAAAATAATTTATTCGCATATAATGCTATACAATGACATTTGAATCACTTGGGCTGTCGCCCAGAATGCTGGAAACCCTGGCAAAAAAAGGGTTTGAAGAACCAACACCAATCCAGAGCCTTGCCATTCCCCGTTTGATGACACAGGGCAACGCGATTGCCGCCAAAGCGAGAACCGGAACCGGCAAGACCGCCGCGTTTGGCATCCCCCTCATAGAACGATTGAGCGAGGCCAGGAGCGGTGCGCAGGCACGTCCCGTGTCCGCTATTATTCTCGTTCCGACCCGTGAACTGGCACTGCAGGTGACCGAAGAAATATCTTCGCTGAAATATGCTGAAAATCCCCGGCTTGCATGCGTCTATGGTGGTGCTTCGATGCGGGACCAGCTGCGAAAGCTTGCCCAGGGCGTCGATATTGTGGTGGGAACACCCGGCCGCGTCAAAGACCATATAGAGCGGGGCACCCTCGACCTTGCCGCGGTATCGTTTTTCATACTCGATGAAGCTGACGAAATGCTCGATATGGGTTTTATCGAAGATATCGAGTTCATTCTGGACCGTGCGGCGAAAGATGCGAGAATCCTTCTGTTTTCAGCAACCCTGGCTCGACCGGTTTTGAATATTGTTCGAAAGCGAGCAGGCGACATCGATATCATTGAAGACACGACGGAAACCCTGCCGACCGAACTGGCTGAGCAGGTTTGGATAGAAGTTCATGAACGCGACAAGCTGGAAGCGCTTTCCAGAATCGTGGACAGCGAAGAAGAATTTTACGGGATTGTCTTTGTCTCGACCAAAGTGGAAGCCGACAAGCTGGCGAAATCACTGGGTGAGCGCGGTTACGATTGTGAAGCGCTCCATGGAGATTTGAGCCAGGAAGCCCGCGAACGGGTGCTGGGAAAATTCCGTGACAAACGGATTAGCATTTTGGTTGCCACCGATGTCGCGGCGCGCGGCATCGATATTGAAAAGCTGACCCATGTCATCAACTGGTCGCTGCCGCACGATCCTGAATCCTACCTCCACCGAGTTGGACGGACCGGCAGGGCGGGTAACTCGGGGACCGCCATCACCTTTGTAACGCCTCAGGAGTACCGCCTCCTGTTCAGAATCAGAAAGATTTCTGGTACTGCGTTGAAAAAAGGCAAGGTCCCGGATGTGGAAGGTGTTATCGCGATCAAGAAAGATCGGATAGCGACCAGGATTCTCGCACGGCAGGAAGCTGAAGAAAGCGATGAGAACATCTGGCTGACGCTGGCCAAGGAATTGCTTGAAAAATTGCCGCCCGAAAAGGCGCTTGCATTCGCGCTGGCCGAAGGATTTTCGGGACAGCTTGATCCGGGAAGATACCGCGAACTGACAGAGGTGTCGGTCGATGAGGCCGGTGTCAGCAGGCTCTTCATTTCTGCAGGAAAACGGGATCACATGACACCCAGATCTCTTGTTACCATCATTAAGAAGCTGTCCAATCTTCCGGACCGTCTGATCAACAGCATTGAAGTCTATGATGACTTTTCCTTTGTTTCGGTGCCATACAAGGATGCCGAGAAAATCATAGCCGAAGCTCGAAGAAAAGGCGGCTTTCCGCAGTTCAGTCTTGCAGCGCCGAGAGGCGGGGCACGGGGCCGCCGTGACGCTCCGCCGCAAGGCTCGCATCGCGCTTCCGCTCAGCAAGGGACAAAGGCGAGGCGGGTTTCAGCGCCGCGGTTCGGGCATGCAGATGAGCGGCCTGGAACCAGCAAACGCAAACCGCGATTTTAGAAGAGGTTTTTTCAAGAGTTGCCGGCATTTTGAATAGACAGCGAGTGTCTTTGAAAATGCCGATGCATTTTCAAAGACCAACTTTTTAGTTCGCGTTTCCCTGCGGTTTTTTTTAACGAACCGTGAAAAATCATAAAATTCCGCAGTAGCCTGATTTGAAAAATTCGTACATAATACTCCTCATGAACCCATCGTTGGGGAGGAGTATGTATGCATCGAGACGCAGTCGTTGAATGTGTGCCGAATTTTTCAGAAGGACGAGATACAAAAAAAATAGAAGCCATCGCAGCCGCAATCCGAGCGGTCAAGGATGTCAAACTGCTGGATGTCGACCCCGGTGCCGATACCAACCGCACCGTCTACACCTTTGTGGGCTCTCCTGATGCGGTTGTGGATGCGGCGCTCGCCGCGGCCCGCGCAGCCTGGGAACAGATCGATATGGCCGCTCACAAAGGCGCCCACCCGCGAATCGGCGCTCTGGATGTCTGCCCCTTCATTCCTGTCTCAGGCATTACAATGGATGAATGCGCCGAACTGGCACGGGATTTTGGCAGGAGGCTTGCCGAAGCGCTGAATGTCCCGGTGTATCTTTACGAAAAATCGGCCGCCAAGCCTGAGCGGGCGAGCCTTGCGGATATCCGGACCGGAGAATATGAAGGGCTTTCAGCCAAACTGCAGGATCCGGCGTGGCAGCCCGATTTCGGACCGGCGAGCTTTGTGCCCCGGTGGGGTGCCACCGTCGCCGGCGCCAGGGAATTCCTCATTGCCTACAATGTCAATCTCAATACGAAAGATAAAAAACTTGCCAATGAAATCGCTCTCACCATCCGGGAAGGCGGCAGGTCTGCGAAGAACCCGGACGGCTCAATCGCCCGCGATGCTCAGGGCAATGCGATCAAGGTACCCGGCAGATTGAAGGCAGTCAGGGCAATCGGCTGGTATATCGAGGAGTATCGCTGCGCCCAGGTTTCCATCAATCTGCTTGATTATCACCAGACACCGCTGCACGAAGTGTTTGAAGTGGTCAAGGAAGAAGCTGAAAAACTCGGGCTTCTCGTGACTGGTTCCGAGCTTGTTGGGCTTGTGCCGCTGAAAGCCATTGAGGAATGCGGCAGGCATTTTGCGGTAAAGGCGGGCAAAAGCGCGGGCCTTCCTGAAAAAGAGCTTGTTGAGATCGCCATCCAGTCCCTGGGGCTTCGGTCGGTCAGCGCCTTTGAGCCTGAGCACAAGATTATCGAATGGAGTTTCAGGAAGGCCGCGCCGCTTGCTTCATCGCGGATTCTGGATTTTCTCGATGAGCTTTCCACCGATTCGCCGGCTCCGGGAGGCGGTTCCGCCGCTGCGCTGGCAGGAAGCCTTGGTGCGGCCCTCGCGGCCATGGTGGGCAATCTGACCGTCGGCAAAAAGGGATATGAAGCGGGTTTTGATGAGCTGGGCGCTATGGCGCAGAAAGCCCAGCAGGTGAAGGCAAAACTTGCAGCAGGTATCGACCGTGATACTGAAGCTTTCAACGCAATTCTGGAAGCCGGCAGGATGCCGAAGACGACAGAAGCGCAAAAAATGGTTCGCGAACAAGCCATGGAACAGGCAAACCGTGAGGCTGTCCTGGTGCCGCTTGACAACGCGAAAGCCTGTCTTGAAGCCCTTGCCTGTACGCTGACAGCAGCGAAGCTGGGAAACCGGAATTCTGTCACTGACGCCGGGACTGGCGCTCTGCTCGCAAAAGCGGGGCTTGAGAGCGCTCTGCTCAATGTTGAGATCAATCTCAAATCAATGACAGATTCTCAATTCGCCGGTCAGATTGCGGCGGAAACGAGGGCATTGCGGGAGCAGAGCGGGCAAATCCTGTCGGAGGTTCTGGCGCAGGTCCAAAAATGTTTGGCCGGAGCAGAAAAATAATGAATATTTATGCTTTTTGATATTGACCTGACAGGGCTCTGATACTATACCTTGCGGTGAACAAAAATCTTTTACTGAAAGGAGACGTGAAGCGGTGAAAGGTTCAGATGTTGCCGTTTCGAACGTGTCCAAATCTTTCGGTTCGTTTGCCGCGCTGAAAGACGTGAGCGTTTCTATCAACAAGGGCGAGTTTTACTCCCTTTTAGGGCCTTCTGGGTGCGGCAAAACGACATTGCTTCGGCTGATCGCTGGTTTTGAAGATCCTGACCGAGGGCAGATCACCATCGATGGTGCTGATGTCCTCGGTCTTCCTCCCGACAAGCGGCATTGCAATACGGTTTTCCAAAGTTACGCGCTTTTCCCGCATCTTTCGGTGTTTGAAAATGTCGCCTTTCCGCTTCGGATCCGCAAGGTGCCATCCCGTCTCATCAAAGAGCTGGTATTCAAACACCTTGAGCTGGTCCAGCTGGAAGCCCATGCGGACAAGAAGCCGAGCCAGCTCTCAGGCGGCCAAAAACAGCGTGTCGCGATTGCGCGGGCATTGATCAACGAACCCTCGGTGCTTCTGCTGGATGAACCGCTGTCCGCGCTCGACGCAAAGCTCAGACAGCATATGCTCATGGAACTGGATGCAATCCACGATAAAGTCGGCATAACCTTCATCTATGTCACCCATGATCAGCAGGAAGCTTTGTCGGTTTCCGACAGGATCGCGGTCATGAATGCCGGCAAAGTCTTGCAGATCGGCAGCCCCCAGCAGATTTATGAAAACCCCGCCAGTGAATTTGTCGCCAGGTTTATTGGTGAAGCCAATCTCTTTACCGGTGTTGTAACCCGGCGGGAGGGTTCGCTCAATCTTGTCGATACCGATGGTTTCGGACCCCTCCTTGTTGATGATGAAACGGAAGTCGCGGTCGGCGACCGCATAGTGGCGACAATCAGGCCGGAGAAAATTCGAATTTCGACAGAAAGGCTGGAAGGGCCGAACATCAATGTCCTTCACGGGGTTGTGCACGAGCCGGTCTATTCAGGCTTCCAGACCAAATATATTATTCGCGCCGATTCAGGCTCGCTATTAACGGTTTTCAGACAGCATGCCAACTGGTCGGAAGGCATTCCTGACATTGAATGGAAGGATGAAGTGTTCCTGAGCTTCAGTGCAAGGGACATGGTGATTGTGGAGAGAAACCCCGGATGAAACGGAATTATGGTTTTGCGTACGCCGCTCCGCAGGCACTGTGGCTCACCGTGTTTTTTGCGGCGCCGATTCTCATCATCATTGTGTATTCTTTTTTGAAAAAAGGTTTGTACGGCGGTGTTGAACCGCAGTTCAGCCTGGAAGCGTATTCTGCGCTTGCCAACCCAACACTGCTCGCGGTAGCATTCAGAACGCTCTGGGTGTCGGTTGCGGCAACGGTTCTCACCATTCTGATAGCCCTGCCCTGCGGATACAGCATTGCAAGAGCAAGAAATCAGGCGGTTCGGCTCTTTCTGGTTATAGTGCCGTTCTGGACCAATTTTCTGGTAAGGATTTACGCGTGGATCGCGATTCTGGGCAACGAGGGATTTTTAAACCATGCCCTGCGGTTTCTGGGGTTCCGGGCCGAAGGCTATCAGTTTCTCTACAACCAGGGTGCAGTTATACTGGTTCTGATTTACATGTATCTTCCCTACGCGATACTGCCGCTGTTTTCAACCATTGATAAATTCGATTTTTCGCTGCTTGAAGCCGCAAGGGACCTCGGCGCTTCAAGGATGCAATCCTATGTCAGAGTCATGCTTCCCAATATCAAACCCGGCATTTTCACCGCGGTGCTCTTCACGTTTATCCCGATTTTTGGAGCATATGCGGTTCCGCTTCTGATCGGCGGCAAGGATTCCTATATGCTGGGCAATGTCATCGCCGATCAGGTGACCAAAACCAGAAACTGGCCGCTGGCTTCATCTATTTCGATGACGGTTACGCTGATTACGGCGATTCTGGTGTTTCTTTTCGCGCTGAGGAAGCCGAAAGAGCAGAAACTGGTTCGGGATCAGGAAGCTTTGAGCCAGTCTGTTTCAGGGGGAGCGGCATGAACAGCTTTCACCGCCATGGGCTAAAACCGGTCAGGATAGCCATGCTTTTTCATGCGCGCCGGGCGCTGAGAAAAAGCGCCAAGGCCGCTTCAAAAATTCTGCCCCGGAAATTTGCCGGTTCTGATGTGATTTTCTGGCTTGTCATTCTGTTCCTCTTTATGCCGCTGATTGTCTTGTTTGTCTATTCGTTCAACGCCTCCCGTTCTGGCGAGTGGAAGGGATTTTCGCTGATCTGGTATCAGAAGCTTTTTACGGAATCTCCGGATCTCTGGAAGGCATTTGAAAACTCCGCGCTGATCGCCCTGACCAGTGCTTTGATGGCGACAATGCTGGGCACGCTTGCGGCGGTCGGCACCGCTCGGTATTCTTTTGCCCTGAAATCCTATGTCGCGACCATGAGTTTCATCCCGATGATTCTTCCGGAAATCGTCGTCGGCGTTTCTTTGCTGGTTTTCTTTGCTGGCGTCGGGCTTAAGCTGGGACTCATCAGCGTTTGGATCGCTCACACAACCTTCAATATTCCCTTTGTCTATCTCCTTGTTTCAGCGCGACTTGCTGAGTCTGATCCAACGATTGTCGAAGCCGCGAAAGATCTTGGTGCGACAGAAATCCAGACCTTGTTCAAGATTATCCTGCCGATGGCCCTGCCCGGCATCGCTTCCGCTTTTCTGACAGCCATCACGCTGTCGCTTGAAGATTTTGTCATCACGTTCTTTGTGTCAGGGCCGGGGGCGACAACCCTGCCGCTTTACATCTACTCCATGATTCGATTCGGCGTTTCGCCGGTGGTCAACGCGCTTTCGGCGGTCATGGTGGCGGGCACGGTCCTGCTGGTGTACCCTTTGCGGAATTTTCTCAAGGTTTTTGCCGCGAGATAAACCGGCTTGTGCCGGAATATTAAAAAGGAGGGATACCATGAAACATATCCTCCGTCGGATAAGGCTTGATGTTTCAGCCTTGGTGCTCATCGTTGCCGCGCTGGTTTTCAGCGGCTGCCAGCCCAAAACCGCTGCCGCGCCCAAAAAGCTCTACATTTTCAACTGGACGTATTACACTCCGGATTCGGTGATCGAAAAGTTCGAAAAAGAGTACGGCGTGGATGTTGTCTACGATTCATTCGCATCGAATGAAGAAATGTTCGCCAAGCTCAAAGCTGGCGGTTCCAGCTACGATATCTGTTTTCCTTCAGGAGATTATGTCTCCATCATGATCAAGGAAAACATGCTGCAGAAGATTGATCACAAGACCTTGAAAAACTTTGCGAACATCGCGCCGGAAGTGCTCGCGAAATGCGACTTCGATCCGGGAAACGAATACTCGATTCCCTACTACATGGGCGCAGCGGGTGTCGCTGTCAATAAAACCAAGGTCCAGAATTACGAGCATTCCTGGTCTATTTTCAGCCGCAAGGATCTGGCCGGCAAAATGATCATGCTGGACGATATGCGCGAAGTCA
>JAJTBL010000368.1 GCA_021286925.1 Spirochaetia bacterium
TCCGCCAAGCCGCGTTTATCACCATCTCCGGAGACACCAAACCCGACAAGGTGGTCAAGGATATGGAGAAGACCGGCAAGGTGGCCCCCTTCGCCTTTGTCGGCTATGCCGAGCGCGATTTCCTGCCTGAAAACCGAACTGTCTATGTCGAGAAACTGAAATCCGTCTTAAACGGACTGCCCGGAAACAAGCCGTAATCGATAATTTTTCATTGACAGCGCCTCCATGCCGTGATTTACTTATTTTCACTCAGTAAATAAATGGAGGCGCTTGATGGCTCAATCTTCTGAGCGGAAAATCAATTTCAAAAGCCTTGTTTCCTACGGAATCGGCGATCTGTACGGCGGCGGTTCATTTCTCATCATATCGACCCTGTTTCTGTTTTTTTTGACCGATGTGGTTGGCCTCCGGCCAGCGCTCGCCGGCCTTGTGGTTTTCGGAGGAAAATTCTGGGACGCCGTTTCCGATCCTCTCATGGGATGCATTTCCGACAGGACAAAATCGAAATACGGACGAAGGCGCCTGTATTTTCTGATCGGGATTGTGCCGGTATTCATCAGTTTCTTCCTTTTATGGATATCCTTTAAAAGCGGCAGCGAATTTCTTTTGTTCTTATATTATTTCTTTGCCTATGTTCTGTTCTGTACCGTGTATACCATGGTGATGGTTCCCTACTCGTCGCTTCCCGCGGAAATGAGCCTTGATTATAAAGAAAGAACCAGACTTTCGGGCGCCCGCATGATTTTCTCCCAGCTTTCTTCAATAATAAGCGGTGTGGTGCCCGGCATGCTGGTGAACAATCTTTACAAAGACAATCCAAGGATGGGCTTCTTGCTGGTTGGAATCATCTTCGGCCTTTTCTATGCCATGCCATGGTACTTTGTGTTCAAGGGCACCTGGGAATTGCCTGAAGCCGAGCAAAATATGCCTTCATCGAGTCTCAGAAAGGCTTTCAGCGACATGAGAACGCTGTTCCGGGTCAGGTCTTTCAGAATCCACATCGGAATGTACATTTTGGGATACTCGGCGCTGGATGTCCTCTCAGCCCTCTTTGTCTATTATTTGACCCACCATATCGGCGCGCGGGGCTACTACACAGCCTGTCTTGGAACCATGCTGATTTCCCAGCTAATTGTCCTGCCGCTCTATCTTTTTATCGCAAACAGGCTTGGCAAAGGCAAAGCCTATATGATTGGAGCAGCTATTGTGGTGGTCATCGGAAGCCTTTTCTATGGCATTCCGGCAGGAGCTTCGCTTTCCACCCTGATGCTGCTCTCCGCTGGTTTAGGTTTCGGCCTCTCCGCGATTGTTGCCATGCCCTGGGTCATGCTGCCAGAATCAGCGGACGCTGATGAGCTCGTCAACGGCCTCCAGCGGGCAGGTTCCGTCGCCGGCTCTTTTACCCTTATCAGAAAACTGGTTCAGGCGCTGGTGCTGTGGCTCGTGGGAATTCTGCTTGCCGCGATCGGCTATACCGCGAATACGCAAGCCAGTCCAGAAACCATTCAGGGAATCCGGCTGTTCTTCAGCTTCGGACCGACAACCCTGGTTCTGCTGGGCGGAGCGCTTGCCTTGCTCTATCCCATAACGCCTAAAACCAACGCCATCATGCGCACCGAGCTGACAAAGCGCCATGAAGGCACAACAGCGCCGCAGGAGATGCTTTCTCAGGAAGCGCGCTCCGCACTGGCTAAAATCGGCGGTCACGTTGATGCTCAGCCTTGAACATGACCCGAAAGCCATCCGGGTCTACCTGCAGGACAAGCTG
>JAJTBL010000369.1 GCA_021286925.1 Spirochaetia bacterium
GTAAAATATTCGAGATAGGAATTGACTTTCAGCAGATTGACCATAAAATCCGAGCCGAACATGACACGCTGTTCGACAACCTTCCGATCACGCTCAGGCAGATTGGCGAGCATCTCGAGCAGTTCCTGATAGAATTGGGGATACACGCCATCGAATGAAAAATCGCTGTACACGTTCGGATATTCCAGCATGAAAGCCAGAATTTGATTCCGCCATTCATATTGATCATTGATTCGCTTGATCTGATTATGGAGATAGCCAAGGTGCGCGAAATTGATCCGCAGATTTGGGAAGCGCTTTAAGACTTTCATATATCGCTCCGGAGCGGTATATGCCCATGCTTTTTCGAGCTGAATAACGCGAAAACCGCCGTCATCGCAATGGGTCGTGATGGGAATCTGGTTTGTTTCGCAAAACTGATACAGGGCTTCGGCCTTTTTCCGTTCTGAAGGCTCGGAGGGCCATGGGTCGAAACCGAGCGGCGGGTACAATTTGATGCCCGCAAAATAATTATTTTGCCCAAAATCGCCGTCGGATTGAAAATCAATCATGTCTGCGAATTGGCTCCGCCGCCGGTCCAGGCCTGCAGATTGCCGATTCCCCGGCTTCGTCTGATCGTGCAGCTGAGTGTGATCGTGCGGCTGAGTCTCAGCCTTCGGCTCAGACTGATCCTTCAGCATGGGCTTGGGAAACCATTCAGCCAGAAAGCGCTCCAGTTCAGGCAGGGAATAGCGGCCAGGATTGACGCCTAAGAAGGGGTAAACTTCGAGCAGGCCGTCGGGGCGCTGCTTCCGGTACTCCCGGATTCCCATCAGCACATCCACAATCTGCGCTTTCATGGATTTTCGGGGATATTTATTATAGTAAGTATCGGGTTTATATTCACCGCCGGTGTTGAAGTCCATGAGCAAGGGGCAGATGGCGAGCCGGTCGTAGGTTTTCCCGCCCAGTTTGAGTTTGTTCTGGCTGATCAGGGGAGCCGGTCTATCTTTTCTGAGCTGGCGGGCTTTTTCCTTTTCAGATTCCTGCAGATATGCACCTGCAAGATCATCCTCCATCAGCATGAAAATATCCCCGGGCTCATTTTCCATGACTGAGAGCATGTTTCTGAGCTTCTCTCCGCCTCGATGGAAAAAGGAGGAAACCAGATATTCGGGAGCCGTCAGCTGGCTGTATACCGCTTCCAGCCGCCGGTTGCGGATCGTCTGGATGAGGACCAGAAATGAAGGGTGCGACAAGGTATGGGCATGGCAATGGATATCGAAAAACATCCGGTTCTTCATGCTGGCTTCTCCTCAGGCTTTGACAGAGACAATTGCTCAATCGGCGGCTTTCCCTTCGCTTTTCCCCGAATTGGCAAGGAAAATGCCCACAATAATAATCGCAGCGCCTATCCCTTGTACAATATCGAATTTTTCTCCCCGAACGACAACCCCCGCAACAACCGTAATGACCGTAATCAGATTGGTAAACACCGCCGACTGGGAAGCCTTCAGCCGCGTCAGAGAAAAGTTAATCAGGAAAAAAGCAATGACCGATGAAAGCACCCCGAGATAGAAAATGGCAAACCAAACACTCAAAGCCCGCGCGGGCAAACTCGACAGAACAAGATTCTGAGCGCCGGAACCAGGAGGCGGCAGGGCTCCCCCATTGGCCATATACCGCACCAGCACAATGACGCCGAAGGCCAGCGCTCCCGACCACATCATGGCAAAGGTTCTTTCATAATCGGTAAATGTCCGCGATGCTTTCCGGGAAAA
>JAJTBL010000370.1 GCA_021286925.1 Spirochaetia bacterium
TGCTTCTGTAGGATTCTGTTATTGTGATTGAGATTTTTGTCCTGGCGGAGGAAGAAATTGTCCTGGCTTTCAGGATGATTGCCATTGAAGGCCTCAGTGTCGCTGACAAGGACGAAGCTTGCCGGATTTTTACCGCTATTACGCATGATAAGGCGGCGGCTGATCCGAAAGGCGGAACTTTCGATCTTTCTCAATGCAAAATGCTGATCATATCGGAAGATATTGCGGAAATGCTGGGGAGCGGCCTCACTGAATGGCAGTTGGAAGGTCAGTTTCCCCTGATTGTGGAAATTCCCCCGCTTTCCGGTCATGTGGAAGGACACGCAAGCCTAGTCGATATGGTTCGTCAGGCAATAGGGATTAAAATTCAGTAAGGACCTGATAATGGAACAGATACAGGGAACAGAAGCGCTTGAGCGCGAAATTCTTGAAGATGCCGCCAGGAAGGCTGACAAGATTAAAAAAAAGGCTGAAGGCGATGCGTCCCGGATTCTGGCTGAAGCCCAGTCTGGAATTCAAAAGAAAATCGCAGAATTGCAGAACGAGCATGAAGCCCGGATAGCCAATCTGCACAATGAGCTTCGTTCACGGGTGCCGACTGAAAAAAGCAGGCTTCAGAGCAAGTTTAAAGAAACAGCCCTAGAAGCTGCGCTTGATGAGTTTTTCGAACATGAAGGAAGCGCTCTTTTGGGGCAGTGGTGCCTCCAACAGCTTGAAAAAAGCCAAAAGCTCATTGACGCAACATCAGCGGATGTTTTCTGGAAAGGCTTGAATGAATCTGATCTAAAAAAGCTGGAAGAATTCTGCAGGAAAAGCAAATCCACCCTTGCATTGCATGAGGATGCATGCCTGCCAGCCAGAGGCGTCAAAGTCAAACCGAAGGATCAATCCTACGAGTGCAGGTTCACCGAACGAGAATTGCGGGATTGGCTGCTCGATGATAAGCGGGGCATGCTGGCTGATGCTCTTTTTAGCGGCCATTCAAACGAACGGCCGCAAGAAAATGAGCGACCGCGGAGAGGCACTGGAGCAGATTCCAGGCCGCAGGATAGAGCATGAAGAAATCTGGTATCATTACACGAATTTCAGGACCTGTTGTTCTGGCCCAGGATCTTGAAAACGCTGGACTGTATGATGTTGTTAAAGTCGGCGACGCAGGCTTGATCGGCGAAATCATCAAGCTGAAGGGCGATACGGCGACCATTCAGATTTATGAAGACAACACGATGATGAAGGTTGGCGAACCGGTCGTCTGTCTGGAATATCCCTTGTCCGTCAGTCTGGGGCCGGGGCTAATCGGCTCGATATACGATGGTATTCAGCGCCCGCTTCCGGTACTGAAAACCCTGTCAGGACCGATGCTGATTCCAGGCGTCGCGGGAGAGAGCCTCGATACTGAAAAACGCTGGCACTTTACACCCGCAATCAGACCGGGAGAAGCGATCGCCCCTGGGAAGCTGTTTGGCACAATTCAGGAAACACCTTCCATTCAGCATCGGCTTATTTTCGACAGCACCGCGAAATCCGAAAAAGCCGCATGGGTCGCTGAAGAAGGCGATTATACGGTTACAGAAATCCTGGTCAAGGGTGAATCAGGCGCGCAGTATTCAGCCAAGTCGCAATGGCCTGTCAGAAAGCCTCGGCAGTTTGCGGCGAAAAAAGTTCCTCAGGAGCCTTTGGTCACCGGCTTGCGGGTTATCGACGTTTTGTTCCCGATTGCGAAAGGCGGCTGTGCCGCAGTCCCCGGAGGTTTCGGC
>JAJTBL010000026.1 GCA_021286925.1 Spirochaetia bacterium
GAAATTTAAGTACCGGTAAAGATGCCGGTTACCCGTGGTTAGACGGAAAGACCCCGTGAACCTTTACTGTAACTTATCATTGGGACTTGGCTTTGCATGTGTAGGATAGGTGGGAGACTGGGAAGCATGGCCGTTAGGCTGTGTGGAGTCGTCGGTGAAATACCACCCTTGCAAGGCTAGGTTTCTAACCTGTGCCGTGAAGCCGGTATGGGGACAGTGGTAGGCGGGCAGTTTGACTGGGGCGGTCGCCTCCCAAACAGTAACGGAGGTGCGCGAAGGTCGCCTTGCGCTGGTTGGAAATCAGCGTACAAGTGTAAAGGCATAAGGCGGCTTGACTGCGAGTCCGACAGGACGAGCAGGTACGAAAGTAGGTCTTAGTGATCTGGCGGTCGCGAGTGGAAGCGCCGTCACTTAACGGATAAAAGGTACTCTGGGGATAACAGGCTGATCTTGCCCAAGAGTTCACATCGACGGCAAGGTTTGGCACCTCGATGTCGGCTCATCGCATCCTGGGGCTGGAGCAGGTCCCAAGGGTTTGGCTGTTCGCCAATTAAAGCGGTACGTGAGCTGGGTTCAGAACGTCGTGAGACAGTTCGGTCCCTATCTGCCACGGGCGTTGGATGGTTGAGAGGAGCTGCTTTTAGTACGAGAGGACCGAAGTGGACGAACCTCTGGTGTACCAGTTGTCCTGCCAAGGGCACGTGCTGGGTAGCCAAGTTCGGAAGGGATAACCGCTGAAAGCATCTAAGTGGGAAGCCCACCTCAAGATGAACCATCCCTGGGGGTACACCGGCAACGGCGGAACCCCCCTGAAGGCACCAGGGAGACTACCTGGTTGATAGGCTGGAGATGTAAGCGCAGTAATGCGTTCAGTCGACCAGTACTAATTTGCCGTGAGGCTTGACCATATTATCCTTCACTTTACGAGAAACGAAAGCGTTTTGCGATGTAGCTTTATGAAGAGATCTTCTGGATAACGACTGCTTCCTTTTGAAAAGCAGGCGCGGCAGTGAATACTGACGTATGCCTTGCACCCTCATGTGTTGATTTTGCCTGGTGATTATTGTGGAGGGGCCACACCCGTTCCCATTCCGAACACGGAAGTTAAGCCCTCCAACGCCGATGGTACTGCCTTATGGTGGGAGAGTAGGTCGTCGCCAGGCTTTTTTTTATTCTTCATAGCTTTGACCTGAGGAAAACTTTTTCTTCGATTATTGTCTGAACCACCCAAACAGTGATACTATCCGACCAATGATACCACTATACTCTTCCTACATCAAACGAAAGGACATGGACTCAGTCCTCAATTGCATGGTTTCAGACTCGGTTGGGCCAGGTGATTATTCAGAAAAATTCCTGAAATCAGCAAAAGAATTGTTCGATTTCGATGCCGGAATAGCCTTGCGGAGTCCATACTTCGCCCTCACTGAAATCCTGAAAAGACTCGGACTGCCGGAAAAATCGAAAATTGCAGTAAGCCCCCTTGCCCCCTATTATCAAAAGCAAGCCATCGAGGATACCGGCTTTATACCAGCATATATCGATCACAAGCTTGAAAATTGCTCGATGAATGTATCCGAGATTTACGAAAAAGCATGTGCTGCTCTTGTTCTGCACGAACCATTCGGCATGCTCCCCGAACCCGATCAGCTCAAAGAAATCCAAATCCCTATTATTGAAGATATCTCGCAAAGTTTTGGAGCCTTTAGAAACGAATTGCAAGCAGGAAAAATCGGAGATTTCTGCATTTTTAGCCTTGAAGAAGCATCCATCGTGACAGCGGGCGGAGGAGCTCTGTTATTTACCTCGAAAAAAAAGAATACACCCATAATCAGAGCGATTGCCGAAACCTGCGTTGAAGAAAAACGGCTGACAGATTTTAACGCTGCGCTGGGTTACACCAAGCTCCGGGAAGCGAATTGGAAAAAAGTTTCCAAATGGAATTGGCGCGCACGAGACATAAAACATTCAAATACATCGACGAGGGAGAAAGCGGTAAGTTCGCTTTTCCTATCCTTCTGGAAACTGGCATGAAGGACGCTATTATTCACGCTAAAAAGAATGGGGTGGAAACGGCCCCCGCATTCGAAAAGAGTATTGTTGCGCTGGAAAATTTTCCTACTGAAACCTGCCCGACTGCGCATACCCTGCTGATTCGGACCCTTCTGCTTCCTTTGCATCAGAAAATTTCCCAAAAAGACGCTCAGACGATAGCGAAAGTCATCGCTACCATGCCCTAAGGAGGCGTGATTGTGGCTCAAGTCAGCAATGTTCTGATATTCGCCAATAAATCGAAAGATGACGCGGATGGTGAGGCAAGAAACGCCCGGAAGCTTTTAGGCGAATTGGGCGTACAATCCTCGATATTTTCTTTTGAAGGTGTTCCTGTGGGGCTTCCGGATTTGGCGAATTTCGATCTGATTGTCAGCCTGGGAGGCGACGGAACACTTCTCTACATATCCAGAATTGCAAACGAACTTCATATACCCATTTTGCCGGTCAATCTGGGAACTTTGGGGTTTATTGCCGCGAATACGCGCTTTTCCTGGTTTGACACCTTTAAAAAATGGCATGCGGGGACCTTGAACCCATCCCGAAGAACCATGCTGGAAATCAAAGCCCTCCGGCACGGGACAATCCTCGGGCGATATACAGCCCTGAATGACGGTGTTGTATCGTCCCAAGGCATTTCCAAAATGATTCGGCTTTGCCTGACGGTCAACAACGATTGTTTTGGTTTTTACCGTGCGGATGGGCTCATTATTGCGACACCGACCGGGTCGACTGCCTACAACCTGGCAGCCGGCGGACCAGCATTGCACCCTGAAATGCCGGCGATGGTCATCAATCCCATCTGCCCCTTCACCCTCGCTTCACGGCCGCTGGTTTTACCCTCAAGCGCAACCGTGATAGTCGAAATATCTGAAACCCGAAGATCAGGCGCGATGCTGACTGTCGACGGGCAGGAAACACTCAACCTGCAGCAAGGCGATGAGGTTCGATTTCAACGGGCTGAAAACGATACAATTCTCGTGGTTCCTCCTGAAAACGGCTTCTTTGCCGCACTCAGATCAAAACTTGGATGGTCGGGAGACAGCCATGCTTGAGCATCTTTCGGTTCGCGATTTTGCCCTCATCGATATAGCGGAAGTGGATTTTACGCCGGGTTTTGTAGTTTTTTCAGGCGAAACTGGCGCGGGGAAATCGCTGATGGTCGGTGCCATAGGATTCCTTTTTGGAAGCCGCGCTGACACTCAAGTTATTCGCGAGGGTGCGAATGAATGCGCCGTCAGCGGTGTTATCTCGATTTCGAATAACGAAGCGGCAAAATCCTGGCTGAAAGCCAGAGATATGGAAGCTGAAGAAGGTATCGTTGTCATCAGGCGGGGATTGAAAGCATCCGGCCGCAGTTACGCCTATATCCAAAACCAGGCTGTCACGCGGACTGATTTAAGTGAATTCACTGCCCTGCTGGCAGATATGCACGGACAGCATGAACATCAAAGCCTCTTGGAATCTGAAAATCATCGAAGCATTCTGGACAATTTCGCGCTGATGCGTGGGGATCTCACCGAATACCGAGCGCTCTATGATTCCTATGTGTCCTTGGTGAAGACGTATCGGCAGCGCCTTGCCGATGCTGAAAAACAGGCGCGCGATACGGAAATGCTCAATTTTGAGATTCAAGAGATAAGGCAAGCTCGAATAAAAGAGCATGAAGATGAGGATTTAGTCGCCGAGGAAAAAATCCTGTCGCAGTTTGAGAAGCTTTATGCCGCTATCAAAGGTGCGGCGGAACTGCTTGCAACCTCCGACAGCAGTGCATTGCTGCCTTCGATCCGGAAAGCTTTGGGCGAACTGCTTGGTGCGGCACAGATCGACCCACGGCTCAAGGAATACCATGACCGGCTTGAAAACGCATATTACGAAATGGAAGACATTTCCCAGGGGTTGTCAGCCTATATCGAAACCATTCGATTCGACCCCCGCCGCCTTGAAGAAGTTGAAAATCGCCTTTCGGAATTGAAAAAACTGAAAAAGAAATATGGACCGACCCTCAAGGAGGTTCTGCTCCGCCTCGAAAACGACTGCCAGCGCCTGGAAGGGTTTGAAAACTGGGAGCAAGACAAAACCAAACTTGAAAAGGCGATTTCAGAACTGAAACCCCGGGTGCTCGCTGCGGCTGAAACACTGTCGGAAAAAAGAAAAAAACAGGGAGCTCTTCTTTCCCGCAAGGTTGAAAAGATTTTGGCAGAACTCGGAATGCCGCAAGCAAGGCTGAGCATAGCGGTCGAAAAAATGCTTTCAGAGCAGGGAAAGCCTATTTTGACGCCGACAGGTTTTGACGCCGTGGAATTCATGATCGCGCCAAATCAAGGAGAAAGCGAAAAACCGCTCGCGAAAATAGCCTCTGGCGGCGAGCTTTCCAGAATAGCTCTGGCGCTGAAAAGCGTCCTTACCGCAGGAGACGCGATAGAGACCCTGATTTTTGATGAAATCGATACCGGTATTGGCGGGGAAGTCGCGGTGGCAGTCAGCAAGTATCTCAAAGCCCTCGCCGCACAGCGGCAGGTGCTCTGCGTCACGCATCTCGCCAGCATAGCCGCCAAGGCCGATACGCACTTTAAAGTCGAAAAAGATGTCGTAGACGGAAGAACGCTGACCAGAATCAACCTTCTGAAAGGCCAAGAGCGCGAAGAGGAAATCGCGAGGATGCTGTCAGGCGACAGCGCCGGCGACTATTCGCGAGCGCACGCCGCTGCGCTTCTCAGAAACGAGCAGAACAGCCTTGGATTTTAAGATGAAGTAAGCGAACAGGGTGAGCACAGTGCTGCCACGGTGAAAAAATAAAACAATGCCAGATGAGCCGATTTTCAAAAGTTATTTTTTAAAAATTGGCTCAACGGGCTTTCGCGGTTTTTTATGGTTCTTGCAAACCGCTTTAAAACAGGCGCAAATGAAAGTCGGCCTTTCAAAATGCATCTGCATTTTGAAAGAGCCTCCGCTAACTTCGTTTTCCGAGCTCATGCAGAGCGTCAAAGGGAAAGAGTTCTCCCATGGTTGAACTCTGCAGTGCATCCGCGGAAGCTCCAAAATCGATTTCGGCGTCTTTGCCAAGAAATTCCGAAAGCACCTGCCGGCAGGCTCCACAAGGACTTACAGGGTAATCCGCATCCGGTGTGGCGATCACCACCGCTTCAAACTCGGTTTTACCGGCACTGATGGCAGCGGTGAGAGCGCTTCGCTCTGCACAGATGGTGAGACCGAATGAGCGGTTTTCCACATTCGTTCCTGTAAAAACACTGCCATCTTTGCAAAGAATGGCAGCTCCTACTCTGAATTTGGAATACGGCGAATATGATTTTTCTGCGGCCTGGCGAGCTTTTTCAAACAGCGATTGACGGGTGTTCTTATCCATTGGTTTTCTGCCTTTCTTGTTGACACAAATCGAATATACTATATACCATCTTCACGGCATGGTACAATTGATAACATTGCTATCGGACTGTCAAATTCTGAACCATGGAGCATGCCGTGATCAGCAATCCCCGGCGTAAGAAAAGCCAGATTCTCCCACTCTTCGCGGTGCTCGCTCTTTTGTACATTTTTATTGCTTCTCGGCATGCACCTGAGTACCCCCTACTGATACAGACAGAAACGATCAATTTGCCGCAAACGACAATACTGCCAAAGCCACTGCAGCCGCAGGCAATTGTCCCGTTTGAGACGGCAGACCGGATGGGCTTGCTGAATTCCTCGAATGCGGTTGCAGCGCTCGCGGTTAAAAATGGGCGGAATGTGCTTGGTCCTGGCTTCTACCTTGAAGCCTTTCCTGATCAGAAAAAGCTGATTCTGGACGATTTATTCAGCGGAAATAGAACGGAACTACCGTATTATGGATATCCATTCAGCAGAGCAAACCGAATTTTTTTGCTCAGACCGGATCAAATGGGAGCCTCGGAACTGGACAAGCGCGGCGCCGTGCGATGGACCCGGGAATTTGGCACCCCAATTACCGCTTTTTCTGCGCAAGGTTCCCTCAGCGCTTGGGGTACCTTGAACGGCAGTCTTGCTGTGCTGGATGAGGGCGGGAAAACCTTCGATATCGGCAGCAATCTGCCCTGGAACACATCTGCTTTTCATGCTGTGTATGGAATTGCCATATCAAAAGACCAGCAAGCCTTCGCGGTCATTGCAGGATATAAGCCGCTTACGATGACGCTTTTTGTCAGTGATGGTACAAAATTCAAACTGGCCAGGAGCGTAAAGCTCGATGGAAGGGCTGATACCGAAATCCCCATGGTCTTCTCAAACGATGCGAGCTGGCTGATGGCCGCCCTGCCAGATTGTGTTGTGATCCTGCACACACAAACGGGGAGATACCGTCAGCAGGCACAAAAGAGCGCGGTACAGTCGCTCACTCCGTTTGGGCAATCGCAAATCAGCGCGCTGGTTCGGGATTCGAATGGCGGAAAACTTGCAATCTACGATAAGGGTGTTGAAATCTGCGCTCTGCCGGTTCAGAAATCAGCCTGCGATGCCGCGGAGGGAGTGAATTCGCTGATCCTGACTGATGAATTGGAATCGCCGGGAAAACTGAGGCTGTATAGGGTGAAAAAATGATGAAAAAGAACTTCATGCGGATCCTTTCATGCGGTATGATCATCATGGTTGTCATCATTTTTCTGAGTTTCGGCAGCGGAAGCCTCATGGCTGAAGGCGAAACGGCAAATACAGAGCTGCGGAAAGTCCTTGGCCTGTTCGGCAGTATAACTTCATACGGTACCTCATTGGAAAGCATATCTCAGGACCGCGGAGCCAATGTCTCAACCATCAATCTTTCAATCGGGCTTGCAAACGGCTCTGTTTCCCCGCTTGAATCCGCGTTTTCAGGGCCTGTTATCTTTCATCAGATTTTAAGCGGCGGAAAGACTAGCAGCCTGCCGCGGATCACCAGCTTGGTTGCGATAGGGCAGGAGGATGGCTTTCTTGGAATCTATCAGAATCCGGCTGGCAACATTGCAGCACCTCCGTCCAGTTGGTATCAAAAGGGCTCGAAAATCACCGTGGAATCGGAAAATCCGGTATTGGCGCAAAATTCCTGGCGGATGTCCGTCTTTGATACGAACAAGGCAGCCTGGGTCAATCCGCTTTTATTTAACACGGTATCCTTTGCGGACACTGCTGACCCGCAGATTTTATCCATCGCTTTTCATAAAGCCGATGCTGCAGGGGCATATGTGTATGATAAAAAGCTGAAAAGCCCTTTTTCGATAAAACAGGGGAAATATCGCCTTGGCATTGAAATGCTGGATCGACCGCAGAAAGGCGGCAGTTTTTCTGGTATTCACGCCGTTCGAATTATCATGGACGGTGTGACCGTGCTTGAGAATAAACTGGATACTATTTTGGTGAGCGATGCAGGCTTTGCTCCATTCGGCAATAAGCCCCCATCACAAAACAGCATCGATCCCGAAGGAAGGCTCATTTTCGGCGAACTTGATCTGGTGCGCGGAATCCATCTCCTCGATATCACGGCATTGGATTTTGCCGGCAATCAAGCTTCATTGCAATTGAGACTGACGGTGGAATGAGGTACCATGGCAGATATGACAGAAAACTACGGATTTGTGCAGGATAAGGTTTTGCGTGTTTTGGAAAACATTGATGCTGCTTTACGCCGATCAGGGCGGGAGCCTTCTTCCGTCACCCTGCTGGCGGTTACCAAATTCCACCCGCAGGAGGCGGTTCTAGCGGCATATGCTGCCGGTATCCGTGCTTTCGGCGAAAACCGTGTGCAGGAATCCATGCTGAAATTCGACGAGTCCTTCAAAACGCTCATCCCAGGCGCACACCTCCACCTCATAGGCACTCTGCAAAGCAATAAAATCAACAAGGCTCTCGGGCTTTTCGACTGCATTCAATCCGTCGATTCAGAGGAACTTCTGCTTTCATTGACGAGAAAAGCGGCTGAAAGGGACAGAAAACTCGAAGTCATGCTGGAGTTACATACCGGCGAAGCTTCAAAAGCCGGTTTCCCAGACACCGATACCATGCTTCATGCGGTTGAATCGAGCTTGAAAATGAATTCCGAAGCAGTAAAAATCAAAGGGCTCATGACTATGGCACCTTATACTGATGACATTCAACAAATTAGAGCTTCTTTCAGAAAACTGGCTTCAGCGCTCAAGATTCTTCAGACGCAGTTCGGATTGTCCGACTTAAAAGAACTTTCAATGGGCATGAGCAATGACTACGAAATTGCGGTTGAGGAAGGCGCAACCATCGTCAGAATCGGGACAGCGATTTTTGGAGAGCGGGCATGAAGCTGAAATTCACAAGCCGAAGCTTAATTTTATGCTTGGCGCTTCTTTTTCTGCCGCTGGGTTGGGCTTTCGCCCAGCAGGTGCAAACGCCAGGATATGAATCAGGATCGGCCGGCACGGACCTGGCGGCGACACCGATCCCGCTAACACCGATTCCTCTGACACGCCTGCGTGATTCAGCAGGCCAGACGGCAAACACCGCTGTCAAGCCTTTAAAAGAATCTTCGCTGGGGCGCTTTGTGACGATCGGTTTCGGCGCTCTGCCGTTTCTGTTTTTCTATACGAATCTGGCATTTGACGTGACGGAATTCGCGGCATCTGGATTCGATCTGCAATACGCGCCATGGCCCATTCAAAATCGATTTTCATCACTTCCCCTTTCAGAGCAAATGAAGCGCATCGGCATCGCCGCTTCGGTATCGCTTGCAATCGCAGTTTTGGATGCGGTGTTCCCGTCTCCCCAGAGGAAATAGCCGTGTTATTGACAATGCATGCCGCTCTGTCTAATATTTATCATCAAATACTTCGAGGCACACCATGACACAAGAGATAGAGGCAACTGAAGGATTCAATCTTGATGATGCTATCAGAAAGGTCCCGGATTTTCCAAAGCCGGGCATTCTATTTTATGATATAACCAGCGTGCTTGCCAACCCGCCAGCATTTAACTATTGCATTGAATCGATGCTCAAACTATACCGGCATGAAAACATCGACGCCGTTGCGGCAATCGAATCGCGCGGTTTTGTGTTTGCTGCTCCGTTCTGTCAGAAGCTTGGCTTGCCCCTCCTGCTGGTCCGCAAAAAAGGCAAACTCCCCGGCAAAACCATCTCCCAATCCTATGACCTCGAATATGGCTCGGCCGAGCTAGAGATGCACATTGACGACATCAAACCAGGAATGCGTTTTTTGATTGTCGACGATCTTATCGCCACAGGCGGCACTATCAACGCTACCTGTTCTATGATCAAACGATGCGGCGCAGTTCCGGTTCGCGCTTTCTCCGTTATCGGGCTTCCGTTTTTAAATTATCAGCAAACCATTCAAGATGTTTCCGTTGATACGCTTATTGAGTATTTTGGAGAATAAGCACTAATTTTCGTTTGAAGAATCGCAAGGAGAAAAAATGGTATCCGCTTTGAAAAAAAATCCGGACTGGAAGGGCAGAAAAGGCCCGCTGGTGCTGGTTATCATGGATGGCGTCGGCTATGGCCAGTACAAAGAGGGCGACGCGGTGGCAAACGCCGATATGCGTCATTTCCGCTCGCTGGAAGCTTCCTGTCCGGCAACCAAGCTGAAAGCGCATGGAACAGCGGTCGGACTTCCCTCTGATGAAGATATGGGCAATTCTGAGGTCGGGCATAACGCCATTGGCTGCGGCCGAGTTTTTGCGCAAGGTGCAAAACTGGTATCGGCATCCATTGAAACAGGAGCGATGTTTCAGGGCACTGTCTGGCAGGAATTAATTTCGCAGGTCAAAAATCGCGGCAGCACATTGCATTTTCTGGGACTCTTTTCCGATGGCAATGTCCATTCTCATATCGACCACCTCAAGGCCATGCTCAAAAGAGCCCGGAACGAGGGAGTCAAAAAAGCCAGAATTCACATCCTGCTCGACGGCAGAGATGTCGGTTCGCAAAGCGCTCTCGACTATATCCTCCCCTTTGAAGATTTTCTCAAGAACCTGAGTACGGAAGGCTTTGACTATCGAATCGCCTCAGGCGGCGGCCGCCAGTATATCACCATGGATCGCTACGGCGCTAATTGGGATATGGTCAAACGCGGCTGGGATTGCCATGTGCGCGGTATCGGCAGAAAATTCGCAAGTGCCGAAGAAGCTGTTCTGACATATCGGAAAGAGAATCCCCAGGTTATCGATCAGGATATCCACGAGTTTGTCATTCATGATGAAACAGGACCGATCGGCACCATCAATGACGGCGATGCGCTGATATTTTTTAATTTCCGGGGAGACCGGGCGCTTGAAATCACCAGAGCTTTTGAAGAAGAAAATTTCACATTCTTCGACCGAGGCAAAAAGCCTGATGTCTATTATGCCGGCATGATGCAGTATGATGGCGATCTCGGAATCCCTGCCAAATACCTGGTGTCTCCGCCTGCTATAGACAGAACGGTCGGAGAATTTTTAGCAAACTCAGGTGTAAAAAGCCTCGCAATTTCAGAAACGCAGAAATTCGGCCATGTCACCTATTTTTACAACGGCAACAGGGCAGATAAATTTTCAGAAGAGCTTGAAGATTATATCGAAATAAAGAGTGACCGCGTGCCTTTTGAAGAGCGGCCATGGATGAAATGCGCTGAAATTACGGACAAAGTTATCAGCGCAATCGAATCCGGAACCTATCAGTTCATCAGACTTAACTTCCCCAACGGCGACATGGTCGGCCATACCGGCGTTTATCAGGCAGTCATCTGCGGCATGGAAGCGATGGACCTGCAGATAGGCCGCCTTGCCAAAGCGGTTGAAAAGGCTGGCGGTATCCTCATTCTTACCGCAGACCATGGCAATTCTGACGACATGTTCGAGCATGACAAGAAAACCAAGGCAGTTCTGTTCGATAAAGACGGCCAGCCCAAAGCCAAGACCAGCCACTCACTGAATCCGGTTCCCTGTATTATCTATGACCCGGGATTCCAGGGCGAATACGATATGCACCTTGTTTCAGGACTTGGAATTTCAAGCCTCGGAGCGACCTGCATCAATTTGCTGGGATTTGTTCCGCCTGAAGACTATGATGCGTCAATTGTGCGAATGATTCCCCGCGGACAGGGTTCCCAGGCATGATAGAAATCGAGCTTAAGGCACGGGTCAGCGACCCAGCTGCGGTTGAAGCTCGAATCAATTCTTTTTTGTCGTTTGTCGGCACTGTTGAAAAACACGATGAGTACTGGTCTATTCCAGTACTCTCTTCAATGGTGCTGACAACCGGTTTTCGCTTCCGCATTCGGCATGAAGCTGAAAAAACGCTCATAACTTTCAAGGAAAAAACCTATACCGACACCATAGAAGTGAATCGCGAAGTTGAATTCGGCGTCCAGAATGAAGAGGCATTCCGGAAATTCATTGCGAAAATGTCCGCCAAACCCCTGTATTCAAAGCAGAAAAAAGGAAAGCAGTGGAGAGGCGTGGGCAATCTTCTGGCGGAACTGGTTGCCGTCGAAGGCCTCGGCAACTTTCTTGAGGTCGAAATGCTGTTTGAGGACGGAAGCAAGGTAAAGCCTGAATCCGTAAAGAAAAGCCTTATCGAAATAATTGAGCGATGCGGGTTGTCGGCAGCTGACATCGAGCCGCGCCCTTATTCCCAGCTGCTCGGCATGCCAAAGTATTGAGCAGTGTCCTGAAGATCGCAAATTTTTCATGGTACATGCCGCATCAAAGCATTTGTCGCTGGACTTCAATGCACCTTTGAAACACAAAATATCGAAGAAAAATTGTTTCATTGTCTAAAAATTGGCAAAAAAAGAATTTATGAATTATAGTGGGGAAGTAGAATAAAATCTATGGGCGCTGCAGGAGTCGAACCTGCGACCTACTGGGTGTAAAGCGATATGTTAATAAAGAATTGCATTGCATCCAATGGAAAACATACGCTTTCCAACTAAC
>JAJTBL010000371.1 GCA_021286925.1 Spirochaetia bacterium
TGGACTGAAAATCCATGTGTCATCAGTTCAATTCTGATCGGCGGCAGAGCCACCCTTTGCGGGTGGCTTTTTTTTTGCCCAAGGCGGCGCTATGATGCTATACTCAGCACTGGTAAATGCATCAATGATAAATGGGAGGTAAAAATATGAAGATTCTGGTCATTGGCGGAGCCGGTTACATCGGCAGTCATGTTGCCCGGTATTTTGCAGACCGGGGGCATTCGATCGATGTCGCCGACAACCTGTCCACCGGCTCCGAAATCAACCTTTTTCCCGATTATGGTTTTTTCAAAGGTGATATTCTCGATTACCCTTGGCTTCTCGAGGTCATGAAACAGGGCGGATATGATGCGCTCGTGCATCTTGCTGCCGCGAAGGCTGCAGGCGAATCCATGCTGAAGCCGGAAAAGTACTCTCTGCAGAACCTTGCCGGTACAATCAATATTATCAACGCCGCCGCCGAAGCCGGAATTCGAAATATCGTATTTTCTTCTTCAGCAGCTATTTATGGCGAACCGAAATACCTGCCGATCGATGAGTTGCATCCCTGCGAGCCTGAAAATTATTATGGTTTTACCAAGCTCAAGATCGAAGAAATCCTACGATGGTTTGACAAGCTCAAGGGGATGAAATTTGCGGCTCTCCGTTATTTTAACGCCGCCGGCTACGACCCGGCCGGGGTTGTTCACGGACTTGAAAAGAACCCAGCCAACCTGATACCCGTCATCATGGAAGTGGCTGCGGGAATGCGGCCTGAACTCGGGGTTTTCGGCACTGATTATCCCACCCGCGACGGCTCGGGCGTCAGAGACTATATTCATGTCACCGACCTTGCCATAGCCCATCTCAAGGCTCTGGAGTATCTGGTTGAGAAAAAGGAAAGCATCGCGGTCAATCTCGGCTCCGAACAGGGGCTTTCTGTTTTGGAAATTCTGGAGCGAGCGCGAAGCATCACCGGAAAACCGATTCCGGCGGTCATAACAGGCCGGCGGCCCGGCGACCCTGCGACACTGATCGCATCGAGCGCAAAGGCAAAGGAACTTTTAGGCTGGGAGGCTCGGTATTCAGATATAGATACCCTGCTGACAACAACCTGGAACGCATACCAGCGAAGCATGGAGGAAAAAGCATGAAAGAAAAGATTTTCAGTTTTATCGAAAATTCGGTTGAAGACATGATCGGCCTGGAAACCTTGCTGACTTCAATCCCGGCCCTGGCGCCTGAGTCAGGAGGCGAGGGCGAGCTCGAAAAGGCAATTGCCCTGGAAAAATGGCTACGCGCGAATGGTGTTTCCGATCTTGTGCGAATGGATGCGCCGGATAGCCGCGTTGCTTCTGGAATCCGTCCGAATCTGGTTGCCACCATTCCGGGCAAGGATGACGGCCGGCGTCTCTGGATTATGGCCCATCTTGATGTTGTACCGGAAGGCGAACGCTCCCTGTGGCATTCTGACCCCTGGAAGGTGCAGGTTCGGGACGGAAAGGTTATCGGACGCGGGGTGGAGGACAACCAGCAGGGGCTGGTGTCATCGGTGTTCGCGGCCCTGGCCTTCGTCAAACAGGGAATTGTTCCCGAGCGCACGATCAAGCTTTTGTTTGTCGCTGATGAGGAAGTCGGTTCGAAATTCGGCATCCAGTATCTGATTGAAAACTACAGCCTCTTCAGAAAGGAAGACCTCATTATCATTCCGGACGGCGGCAACGCTGACGGCACCGAGATTGAAGTAGCAGAAAAAAATATCTGCTGGCTCACAGT
>JAJTBL010000372.1 GCA_021286925.1 Spirochaetia bacterium
GATTTTGATCTTGATAAGGGCGGTTTCGGGTTTCCCGGTCGCCTTTCGCTCCTGCGGGCTTTCTATGCCGTGGTCAATCGCATTGCGAACCAGATGCGTAAGGGGATCTTTCAGTTTTTCAAGGATGTGTTTTTCAAGTTCGATGTTTTTCCCTTCTATCGCAATCTCTATTTTCTTGCCCATGGATTGGGCAAGATCGTGGACCATCCGGGGGAAACCTTCAAGAAGGAGGGAGCAGGGCAGCATGAGCATAGTGCGTGCATCATCGATGAGTTTGTCTATTGTTGTACTGACACGGTATTCTTCGGTTGCAGCATATTTTGAAATTTTCTTAAGCGTCTTGCTGGTCTCTGAAACCTTTTGGCGAAGTTTTGTTGTTTCGATTTCTTTTGAGGAAAGCAATTCTTCGCATTCCGAACTGAGGCTGCTCAAATATTCCATTATTTGCCTGAGAGCAAGCTTCGCGCTGATGATATTTTCAGCATCCCTCAGAACAAGTTCCAGCTTCTCTGCAGGAATACGGAGCGTATTGGCGAAGCTTGACTTTTGAACACTGTGCGGGTGATCCGTTTCGGGTTTGAATTCTGCAGCCAACGGCCTTTGTTCCTGAGGTGTTGGAGGCGGTGCAGGCGGTGATGCTGTTTGCGCCGCGATTTCAGACAGCTTCATTACCGCAATTTTCGGTTTTGGAATGGCCGCTTCATCGATACGCTTGGCAAGCGCACTAATCTGCGACGCTGCAAGGATTTTATTGCCTTTGAGGATTTCTTCCATGCTGTCATTCGCTGCCAGCAAAAGCTCGAGCAAGGATTTATCCGGCGCAAGCTCACCCTTGGATATTTTGGAAAATACTCCTTCTATGGCATGGCAGATGGTTTCAATATCGCGTAAGTCTACCGCGCGGGATGCGCCTTTCAGGCTGTGGGCAGCTCGATAGGCTGT
Source organism: Spirochaetia bacterium (assembly GCA_021286925.1). Classification (GTDB taxonomy): domain Bacteria; phylum Spirochaetota; class Spirochaetia; order Treponematales; family Rectinemataceae; genus JAJTBL01. Next base: position 943 of record JAJTBL010000372.1, read on the forward strand.
TTCAACAAGATCTTTTGGGTATGGGGGAGTGATCCCTTCCAGAGCGAGAATCGAGGAGGCGATGACTGCAAGATGCTCGGCGGCTTCAATATTGAATGCTTCGCGCAGTTTTTTTAGGAACTCTTCCTGGTCTTGCATGCCTTTTCCCTTGGGACGGCGAAATTAAATCTTGTACCGCTCAATAAGCGCCTTGAGCCGTGTACTCAGCTGCATGATGTCATGCGCTGATTGTTCAAGATTTTTTGAGCCTTCCGCATTCTGCTTGCTTGCTTCATTGATGTTTTCCATTGCCAGCGTTACCTGATCAATACCGGAATATTGCTGCTGGCTTGCTGCGCTTATTTGTTGAGTCATGTGGGTGGCTTCTTCAATTCCGTTGATTATGTTTTTCAATGCACTTTCAACTTGAAGAGAGCTGGAAACACCATTTTCCGCAGCTTTTGTTCCCATTTCTGAAGCCATGATTGCCACATCTGTCGCTTTTTGAATATCGCCAAGAATTTTTTTTACTTGCTTGGTTGATTGTCTAGACTGGTCTGCCAGCGCTTTGATTTCCTGTGCCACAACCGCAAACCCTTTTCCCTGTTCACCAGCTTTGGCAGCTTCTATGGAAGCATTGACAGCGAGGAGGTTGGACTGTTCAGCAATGTCATCAACTGCCGAGATGATATCACTGATTGCCTGGCTTTGCTCATTCAGATTGAGGATGCTTTGCGCTATCCGATCAATCTGGTTTTTAATTTCATGTATCTTGTTCATCAAAGAAGAAAGAGAATCCAAACCTGCTTTGCTGGCGGTAAA
>JAJTBL010000373.1 GCA_021286925.1 Spirochaetia bacterium
GAACTGGTGCGACTGATGACTTCGCCCGAAATGCAGGCCCGGCCGAACGTCAACCCCCGCTTCAACGTGATGCTGGTCAAGCCCGCCGACAAGGTCGCGGTGTACGAAAAGATGTTCCTGCTCGACCGCAAGATCGAAACCGGGCTGGCCAAAGCCGACTTCATCCTCTCCGGCGACATCAGCGCGCTGTCGCAGCGCGCCCAGGGGCAGGCATCGGACTACCTCTTGATCTCGGTCCAGCTCACCAACCCGGAAAACAACGAAACCGTCTGGGAAGACGCCTACGAAACCAAGCGCCTGACCAAAACCGGCATCGTCTATCAGTAAGGAGGAACCGTGATGAAATCATATTTTCGCATTTTGCTGCTGGCCGCCGTGGCGGCGTCCGGCGCGCTGCTGCCCTTAGCCAATATTGAGAGCTGAGACGACTCTCCTGCCTGTGACCATCATCGCCATGGGCGATAACGGCATTGGCACGATATGCTCGCCTGGGTTGTGTCGTCAATAGATGTGTGCTTTTTTTATGCAAACGTCAAAAAGGAGACACGCAAAGATGACGAAAGCATACGAACGGCACGATATATCGGATGAATCTTGGGCAAAAATGGAACTTTTGTTGCCAGGTCGAAAAGGAACATGGGGCGGCAATGCACGCGACAATCGGGGATTTATCAACGCTGTATTCTGGATTTTGCGAACGGGTGCGCCTTGGCGGGATTTGCCGCCAAGTTATGGGGATTGGAAAAACACGCATCGCCGTTTTTGCCGCTGGCGCGACAAGGGAGTTTGGGGGCGTCTACTGGAGGAACTAATTGATAATCCGGAATTTGAGTTGCTGATGATTGACGCGAGTCACATCAAGGTCCATCCTCACGGAAGCGGTGCGCGCGGCGGGAATCAAGATATGGCCAAGACAAAAGGGGGCTCAATACCAAGATACATTTGGCCGTGGATGCGCATGGTATGCCGGTCCGAATCATTATTACAAAAGGTACCTCAGCGGATTGCAAGCAAGCTGAAGCCTTGATTGATGGCATTGAAGCCAAGGTTCTTTTGGCTGATCGTGGCTATGATTCGGACGCAATCGTTGAAAAAGCAGAAAAGGCCGGGATGAAAGCGATTATTCCGCAGCGCAAGAATCGCAAAGTCCAGCGTGAATACGACGCGGAGCTACACAAGTTGCGTCACTTGGTTGAAAATGCATTTCTTACTTTAAAGCGCTGGCGCGGAATCGCTACCAGGTATGCAAAGAATACGACGTCATTTCTCGCCGCAGTACAAATCAGATGTATTGCGGCTTGGATGTGAATCTTTTGACGACACTATCTAGCGCTTATCCTCTGACATCATTTCCCCTTTTTCCTCATCACCTGATCCGAAAATTGTCGACAAGCGTCATGAATAACCCAAAATCATGAATTTTCTTCGCTAGATTCAAGAATAATAACTTCACCAATGAAGGAATCGACGTTTTAACTAAAATAGCAAGTAAAATAAAGCGAAATGAGGAAAATCTATCGTCGATGTGACAGCGGCTCAACAAGGATCGTTGTAGTTCAAAGATAACCACTTATATATTACCACATTGAAGTTGAAAGAAATTTCCCGTAATACGCCCTTGACGGTCATTTTTGACCGCCGGGGCTGTTTCTTTTTAACCAATGGAGGCAGTATGAAGATTGAGAAGAAGGTATTGACTGATGCTTTGAGGGTGCTGGGCAAGGAGGTCTCGCAGACCT
>JAJTBL010000374.1 GCA_021286925.1 Spirochaetia bacterium
CGCCCCCCAGACTCCAAGATTCACTGATCTGGCGATATATGCCAAAATTCAATTTAGCAAAAGGAGTTATCACTCCATTCCCGGAGAGTCGAAGAATCGACAGGCCCGCGTCCAGCCCGAGGTTGTATTCCATGGGCGCGATTCCCCAGAAGTAACCGGCATGAGCTGCAATCGGCGCGATAAAAAGGGTTCTGCCCGCTATAGTTGTATTGAAGGCACCGGTGAGAGAGCCGCCTAAGGTCAGCCGATTGGCGATAAAATATTGGTATTGAAGAGAAAAAGAAGCACCGAATCCAAGAGGGTAGCTTTCAGCGGCTCCGGGATCCTGCGGCAGGATAAAGAGGGGGATTTCAGCTCCCGTTGAAAGTGAAATCAGCTGGCTGCCTTTTTTATGAAGGCCGCCGAAATAGTCTGTGCCTTGCGCATCCTGGGCAGAAAGCGGAATGGCCAGAGCAAACAGCAGAATCAAGAATGCGGAAAAATGCTTCATCGTTCCTCCCTGAGCATCAAACGTACAGCAAAGCGCCGATCTTCGCAATCATAGCAGCCATGCAAATTCAAAGGGCGCCTGCCTTAAAGGCCGATCGTTTTTGCTGGTTTGCCGACCATCCTCCGGGCGGAAGCCAGAATTTTCCAGCGGCCTCCGGTCAGACCTTCGTCCCATGGCTCAATTGCGTAGAGTATGGCGCTCATCTTTCTGAAAGAAAACGCATCAACGGCCGGCGGTGTAACACCATATCCTAGAAAAAAGCCGAATTTCGGCCATGCTTCGGTCATTCCGCCTTCAGAAGCTGAAATCCCGGTGCTGTTAAAAATTTTCCGCCCAAGCTCCGAAAGCAGTTCTTCCCGGACATTCTCCGGCTTTATCAGCCATGCATCGCCAACGCGGACAGGCTTTTGAAATTCGAGCTGAAAAGGGAGGAGGTCCAGAATCGGAGGGACTGCCAGCCGAAACCGAAAAGCCTCCTCGCTCAGCCGTTTTTCCAATTTCCTTTGCTGTCTCCACGCAAAATGGGAATCTGTATCTGAACCGAACTCGGTATCCGAATGCAGTTTGCCCTTTTCTGATGTGCTGGCAGCAGGAAATTCGGACACGGCGTACGCTAAAAATAGTCCAGGCGGAAGTGCGCAAAACTGCCGCTTGCAATGCTCGCTGAAAAACGTTTTGCCTGCAGCATTGAGAATTCTCAGGACATTGCCATCCGGCACGAGCGCTATTCCCAAAATCTGCGGTTCATGATACATCTCGGTAGTCTTATCCTCGATTCCATGATACAATTTCCCGCAGGCAGGGTAAAGGCGGACAGCTATGAACCAGAAAATAGAACAATTGACGGACTTTCTTAAAAATACGATTTCAGCGTGGCAGAACGTGGAGTGCATGACCATCGTCCCGCGTACTGAAACATTTACCGATGATCCATATTTCGCGCTCGTTATCGATGTCTACCATCGGGGAAAAATTCCCTCGGCACGAGCGCGGAGGGATGCTTTCGGTGACCCAGGAGCATTTGAGAGCGCCGCGGGGCGTTCAAAAGACCGTTTTTTTCTTGACCAGATTCCCATCAGGATCGAATATAAAAACATTCACACCATCAACAAGCTTGTCACCAACCCCATGAAATATATCAATGTCCTCAAGAATTCCGGCACCTATCCCTTTTACAGGCTTCAACACAACACCGTCATCTACGCGTCTACCCCGTGGATTGGGGATGTCCAGCAGCAGCTTGCAACCT
>JAJTBL010000375.1 GCA_021286925.1 Spirochaetia bacterium
ACAGCTGGCGAACTATTAAGTCCGGTAATTATCCGGAGAGCCATCGATGACGCGCTGATGAAAACCTGGTATGGCTTTTTACCGGAAACCAGGATGACAGAAGCCAATCGGGAACTCAAGCTTTCGGACAAGGACCCGCTGATCGGCGGGAAAATCTATGTCCGCACTTCCCGGCTTTCAGGGCTCAGCACAGCGGAGAAAAAGGATCTTGAAGCGAAAGGCTTGTTTGATACGCGCGAGATGTATGTTTTTACGGTTGATCCGGCAAACGAGGCGCAAGCGGCGCTCCGCGCCGCGCGCCCTGAGCTTTTCGCGGCCATGGACGGCCCGTACGGCGTCATCCCCATGGAAAAGCTCAGGGCGCTGGCCGCCGCTGACGCGGCGGCCTTGCGCCAGGCAGATTCCGCCCAGATATCTTCTTATGTCGTCATCCTCCTCGTCATCCTGGCAACCGTCCTCATTTCCACTTTCCTCATGGTTTATTTTTCAAACCTTCTTGGTCTCAAGGTGATGAAAGACTTGCGGATGCAGATTTACAGCCATGTCCTGACTCGCTCTATGGCCTATCTTTCCCGTCAGCCCGTCGGACGCCTGGTCACCCGCATGACCAGCGATGTTGAAACGATCAACCAGTTTTTCACCGATGTGCTCTCAGCCTTTATCAAGGACGCGACCATCATGCTGGGCGCCCTGGCTGTCCTCTTCTTTTTCGACGTCAGGCTGGCGCTTGTCGTCACCGCTACCTTGCCCTTAGTCCTCATCGTGTCCAATATCGCCCGCAAAAAAGCCCGCGACGCCTTCCGGAACCAGCGCAAATGGACCAGCAAAGTAAATTCCTATATTGCAGAAAACCTTTCGGGCATCGAAATTGTCAAGCTGTTCGCGCAGGAAGATAAAACCAGAACAACGTTCATGGGCATCGACGAAGCCTTGAAAAAAGCCAATCTGGGCGAAATGTATGTATTCGCCACCTTCCGCCCCGCAGTCGACTTTTTTGCGACCATGACCAGCGCTGTCGTCATTGCGGTCGGTGCAGGTTTCTACCTTGCGCACGCCATTTCCCTGGGGACCCTGATAGCCTTTATCAATCTCATCAACATGTTCTACTCGCCCATCAAGGATATGGCGGAAAAATACATTCTCCTGCAGAGTGCGATGGCCGGCGGTGAGCGCATTTTCGCACTTCTGGACGCTGACGACACAATCCCCGATCAGCCGAAATTGCCGATGCCTTCTCGTGTCCGGGGCCATATCGAATTCGATTCGGTCTGGTTTGCCTATAAAGAAGATGAATGGGTTCTCAAGGATTTGTCGTTTACTGTGGAGCCGGGCCAGATGGTGGCCATTGTCGGCTATACCGGCGCGGGCAAGACGACTATTGCCAACCTTATTACGCGGTTCTGGGATATCCAGAAGGGCGAGATTCGGCTCGACGGCAATCCAATCCGCGATTTGCCGCTGCATGGACTCAGAAGATCCATTCAGCCAGTCCCGCAGGATGTTTTCATTTTTTCCGGGACAATCGAAGATAATATCAGGCTCGGTACCCAGGTGACTGAGGAGCGGATGAAGCTTGCCTGCAAGGCTGTGCATGCTGACGAATTTATCGAAGCCTTGCCGAATGGCTATGCGACAATCCTTTCTGAAGGCGGAAGCAATCTCTCCCAGGGACAGCGCCAGCTTCTTTCTTTTGCCCGGGTTCTCGCCCATGATCCCTCCATCATCATTCTGGAC
>JAJTBL010000376.1 GCA_021286925.1 Spirochaetia bacterium
ATCCGATTGGATAAAGACCTTGTCTATCTGCAGGTTTTCGCTGGCGGACGAGGCGTTTCAACCGGCGATGAAGTGCGGTTCCTCGGCCATCCCATGCAGGTCAGTTTTTCCGACAATCTCATGGGCCGAATTTTTGACGGCGCCGGTGAGCCGCGAGACTCAGGTCCTGCGCTGAAAGAAAATCTGATTACCATTGCCGGCCCCTCGGTCAACCCTTATAAGCGAATTATTCCCCGCGAAATGATCCGCACCGGCATTCCCATGATCGACCTCTTCAATACCCTGGTTAAAAGCCAGAAACTTCCGATTTTTTCCGTTTCCGGCGAACCCTATAACCAGCTGCTCGCCCGCATCGCCATGCAGGCTGAAGTTGACCTCATAATCCTTGGCGGCATGGGTCTGAAATTTGATGACTACCTCTTCTTCAGAGATACCCTGGAAGAAGGCGGAGCGCTTTCCAAGACTATCATGTTTGTCCATACCGCAGCTGACCCGACAGTCGAATGCCTGATGGTTCCCGACATCAGCCTCGCTGTCGCTGAACGCTTTGCGCTTAAAGGCAAGAATGTGCTTGTTCTGCTCACCGACATGACCAACTTTGCCGATGCCATGAAGGAGATTGCCATTACGCAGGAGCAGGTGCCTTCGAACCGCGGCTATCCCGGCGACTTGTATTCACAGCTGGCTTCCCGCTATGAAAAAGCGGTCGACTTCTCGGACGCGGGTTCCATAACTATTCTCGCGGTTACAACCATGCCGGGCGACGATGTTACCCATCCCATTCCAGACAACACAGGCTATATCACGGAAGGACAGTTCTACCTCCGCGGCGGCCATATCGAACCTTTCGGCTCTCTATCACGGCTGAAGCAGATGGTTAACGGGAAAACCCGGGAAGACCATCGCGCCATCATGGATGGCATGATCAAGCTTTTTGCCTCCTACCGCGACACGCTGGAAAAAAAGTCCATGGGCTTCCAGATGACCAGCTGGGACAAGAAACTGCTGAAATACGGCGAGCTCTTTGACTCGCGAATGATGGACCTTTCCGTCAATGTCCCCCTGGAAAAGGCGCTGGATGAAGGATGGGAGATTCTTGCAGCATGCTTTGAACCCCGTGAAACCGGTCTGCGTTCCGAGCTCATTCAGAAATTCTGGCCAGCCAGGGAAGGTGCTCTGAAATCCCAGGCTCAATAAAGCCCTGGAGCAAATACAATGGCAAAGATCAAGCTGACAAAAAACGAGCTGAAGAAGAAAAAAGACGCGCTGAAAATGTATCGGCGCTATCTTCCGACACTTCAGCTTAAAAAACAGCAGTTACAGATGGAAATTCGCGGGGTGGAAGCGCGGCTTGAACAGCTGCTCGCTCAAAAAGCTGCTTTTGAGAAAGCCTTTGAAGCCTGGATCGCTGTTTTTTCCGAGCCGCAATACACGCATGACCAGAACGGAATGCCGCTATTAAATATAAAGAAGACTATAGTCTCTGAAGGCAACATAGCCGGTGTTACTATCCCTGTCTTTGAGAGTGTTGAATTTGATCTTTCTGAATATGATTTGTTCCTGACACCGCTTTGGGTTGACAAGGCGCTTGAACTGATGAAAAACGTTCTGTCCGTCGATGTGGAATACTCGGTTGTGGAGAAGCAGAAGGATTTGCTCATGTCCGAACTGAGAACGACGACACAACGGGTTAACCTCTTTGAAAAGGTTAAAATTCCTGAAACGCT
>JAJTBL010000027.1 GCA_021286925.1 Spirochaetia bacterium
TGCCAGCGGTGGAAGATGGGCGGGTTCGGCCAGCGTCCCGCGCCTTCCAAAGTCTGCCAGAACGCCTCTGCAATCATCAGGGAGTTGAGAAAGGGGCTTCCTGCCGCGACACATCTCTCGTCTCCCTGCCAGAGGTGGATTTGGAGGCCTGCGCTGAGTGCCTTGCATTCGCCGGAGCTGGCGATGGCTTGATAGAGCTCTTTGGGCGTTGAGCCTCCAGCCAGGCAGGCATGGAAATCTTTCTTTCCGGATACGGCAGCTTTTTTCAGCACCGCGATGACGGCTTGGGATGTCCGGGCAAGCCAGGCATCCCGAGAAGCAAAGGTTTCGATGGTCATGACGCTGTCCTGCTCAGCCTTGTGATGGAGGAATGGGCGAAAAGGCTGGATATCGCCACAGCCCGCCTGCTTCCGGCGGCGCTTCGGGATCCGTTTCGCGCCAGGCTTTTTCGAGCTCGTCGATGACAGCCCAGGCATGCTCCGATTCATCCGCTCTGATGAAGAGGGTGGAGTCGCCGGCAAGGGCATCCGCAATGAGCCGCTCATAGGCTTCGGGAAGGTAATTGCTCACTTCCCGCCAGGAAAACCGCAGATGGCTGGCTTTGATGGCTGGTACGCCCGGCAATTTCGCGTTAAAGGTCAGCCAGACGCCCTCATCCGGCTGGATCCGGATGGTGAGTGCGTTGCTGACCAGCTTTTCGCCGCACTGTGCGGCAAAGAGCGCGGAGGGCGGCCGCTTGAATTGAATGACAATCTGGCTGAATTTTTCCGCAAAGGCTTTGCCTGTCCGCAAGGTGATGGGCACTCCGGAAAACCGCCAGTTGTCCAGCTCCAGCGTCAGCTGGGCGTAGGTTTCGGTTGCGGAATCAGGGCTGACCTTGCTTTCCTTCCGATAGGCCGGGATGACCGTGCCGTCCGGACCCATTCCCTCAATATATTGGCCGCGGCGCGCGTGCCGGACCAGTTCGCTGGGGGAATAGCGGCGGATGGATTGCAGTACTTTCACCTTCTCGTCCCGGATGCTTTCAGGGTCGAGGGTTGCGGGCGGCTCCATGGTCACCAGGCACATGAGCTGGGTCAGGTGGTTTTGGAGCATGTCACGGGCGGCGCCGGCAGTATCATAGTAGCCGCCGCGCTGGCCGATGCCGTCCTGCTCGAATACCGAAATCTCGATGCTGCTGATGTGGTGGCAATTCCAGATGGGTTCGAAGACCGAATTGGCGAAGCGGAGATAGAGGAGGTTCTGGACGGTTTCCTTTCCCAGATAATGGTCGATGCGATAGATATCTGTTTCACGGAAATGGCGGTGCAGGAGATTGGTGAGCGCCCGGGCGCTCTCAGCATCCCTTCCGTACGGCTTTTCCACAACCAGGCGCCGCCAGCCCTGGCTGCCTGCCGGACTGTCAGGCTTGCCGGAATCCGCTACGCTGGTGCCCAGCCCTGCTGTGCCGAGATTTTCCGCGATTCCGCCAAAGTGCTCAGGGCCGACTGCGAGGTAGAACAATGCGTTCCGGGGCAGGGAAAGACTGCGGGGTTCACCGTCATCGGCGGCAAAAAAACCGGGATTCTCTCCTGCGATTATTTTCGCGAGGGCATGATACCCTTCGGGTTGCTCAAGATCGGCCTGCAGGTACCAGATTCGGGAGGAAAAAGCTTCGAATGCTGAGTCTGCAAATGAGGAGTGACGGGCATGAGCCCGGACATCCTCCAAGACCTGCTGCCTGAATTCGGCATGACGCAGAGAGCGCCGGGCAAAGCCGATGATAACCATGCCTTCCGGCAGGGCACCCTCCTGGTGGAGATCGAACAGGGCGGGGAAAATCTTGCGGTGCGCCAGATCGCCGGTAGCTCCGAAAATGACAAAAAAAGCGGGCTCCGGTGCAAAGCGATGGGCTTCAAGATTGCAGACAGGATAATCCTGATTGATGACATTCATAAAGAATAATATATAATGAATTTCTGAATGCGGCCAGTGAGGAATTTCGAGGTACCCAAACGTCTCTGAGCTTTCAGCGCTTGATTGCCGGATACCAATGATACCACTGTTCTTCAGCGCCGTTTTTGATGTGCTTGATGGATTCTGGCGCGCGGCCGAAATACTCACCGAAATTTTCGATATTCGTGATAAAACCCATGCCCCAACCAGCCTCAGAGAAGCGCTCGCCGAGCGGAGCCAGCGAGGTATAGAGCGCTTTTGCCTGCTCTTCCGTGCCGAGCCGGTTTCCGTAGGGCGGATTGGTTATCAGATGGCCTATTGCCGAGAACGGTTCGGCTGATTCCGCCTTTTTCTGTTCAAACCGAATCCAGTCGGCGACGCCCGCCTCTTCGGCATTGCGGCGCGCGATATTCAGCACCGAAGGGTCGATGTCGGAGGCGAGGATGGAAAACTCCGCGTCAGCTTTGATTTGGCTTTCCAGCATGGAGCGAGTTTCGCTGACTCCCCGAGGGGTGACAGCGGGCATCGATTCGAAAGCGAAGCGGCGGTTCAGTCCGGGAGCAAAATTGAGGGCATAGAGTGCGGCTTCTATAGCGATTGTACCTGAGCCGCACAATGGATCCAGAAGGGCGAATTTCCGGTTCCAGCCGGAGAGAAAGAGCAGGGAAGCGGCAATCGTCTCTTTCAGCGGAGCTTGGCCGGCCATTGCGCGGTAGCCGCGTTTATGGAGCGCATCGCCTGAAGTGTCGATTCCCACACTGCATTCGTCATTATCGAGATAGACCCGCACCGCAAGCTCGTTGCCGGTTTCCGGCATTGTGCGCATCCGATACGTCTGCATGAGTTTTTCATAGATTGCCTTCTGCGCCATTGCCTGCAGGCTCGTCTGGGCGAAGAGTTTCGATTCGTGTGAGCGGACTCGTTCGATATGAATCTTTGTGTCTTTATAGCAGAATATTTCCCAGGGCATTTCAAAGATACCATCGAAAAATGCATCGAAATCGACAGCCTTGAATCTGCCGGGTTCTATGAGCACTCGTTCCGCGGTTCTCAAGCCGATATTGGTCATCGAGAGCGCTTGGGTCAGGTTTTTTTCTTCTATATCGAAATAGACCCGTCCTGGCTTTCTTTCGCTTTCCCGCAGGCCGAGCCGTTCAAGTTCCTTTGAGGTTATTTTTTCCAGTCCGACAGCGCACAGCGCGATTCCGCGCAAGGTTTGTTTCATGCCGACAGTATGATGAAAGCGCACAGAATAGGCAAGATATTCCAACTGGCAGTTCTTGACATGGTTTTGCATTTTACGATAGTATCTGCCCGTTGTGTCGGGGGTGTAGCTCAGTTGGCTAGAGCGCTTGAATGGCATTCAAGAGGTCAGGGGTTCAATTCCCCTCACCTCCACGATACGCTAAAGGCTGTCCGTTACGGATTTTCTGTAACAGACAGCCTTTTTTTTTTAAAAGCGCGGCAAACCTCGGCCGCAATATGAATCATGGTTTGATGCTGGTCAGTTCCATTTCGAACACGAGGTAGGCATCAGCCGGGATCACGCCGGCGATTCCCGAGGAGCCATAGGCCAGTTCCGGCGGAATGACAACCAGGCGTTTTTCTCCTTTTTTCATGGTGGCGACAACCTTGTCCCAGCCCTCGATAATCTCGCCGGTTCCAACCTTGAAACTCAACGGTGCGCCGGAAAGGCTGGATTGATCAAAAATAGTGCCGTCAAGCAGCATGCCCTTGTAAATGACCGAGACTGTCGAGCCCTTCTGCGGCACTTCTCCGAAGCCTTTTCTGATTACTTTCTGGAAAATGCCGTTTTCATCTTTGACGGCGTCCGGCCATTTTTTGCTGATAAAAGCTTCATCCGAAGCACGCTTGGCCTGCGCCGCCGCTTTAAGCGCCGCGTAGCCTGCGGAAAGCCGCTCGTCCCAGGCTTTCTGGGAGCTGTCGAAAGCTTTCGCCGCCGCACCGATTCGCTGGATGGTTATTTTGTTGATCTTATCTCCGACCGCGATTTTGTTGACAACATCCATGCCTTCCACGACCTTGCCAAAGACTGAGTGTTTTCCGTCAAGCCAGGGGGTTTCGGCGAGCGTGATGAAAAATTGGCTTCCGTTCGTGTTGGGGCCGGCATTTGCCATTGACAGGATGCCGGGTCCGCTGTGCTTCAGTTCCGGTGAAAACTCATCCGGGAATTTGTATCCCGGTCCGCCGGTGCCATCGCCTTTCGGATCTCCCCCCTGAATGACAAATCCAGGCTCTACCCGGTGAAAGACAAGACCGTTGTAGAAGGGTTTGCCTTTGGTGACATCCAAAGAGCCTTCCGCGAGCCCGACAAAATTCCCAACCGTCATGGGAGCTTTTTCAAATTCGAGCTGAATGACAATAGCGCCCTTGCTGGTGTCCATGGTCGCGTACAGACCGTCCGGAAGCTGGTTGGTGTTCTGGCATGAAGCCAGGCTCGCCAGCAACGAGAAAAAAGTGACAATACCTAATGTGCGTTTATTGTGGATCATAGTGCAACAATACCAGAAAAATTTGCATGATGGAAGCATGCATGCTTGACTTCAGCGGAGCCATGCTTGATCATGAAGCGGGGAGAAGCCTATGAGTGACGCTGTGTACCGCCGTCCCAGCTGGGATGAGTATTTTATGGAAGTCGCCAACGCAATAGCGAAACGGGCAACCTGCGATCGGGGCAGGTCGGGTTGTGTCATTGCCCGTGACAATCAGATACTCGCGACCGGATATGTCGGAGCGCCCAGCGGCCTGCCGCATTGTGACGAGGTCGGGCATCAGCTGAAAAAGCTGATCCATGAGGACGGTTCGATAACCCAGCATTGCGTCCGGACGGTCCATGCCGAGCAGAACGCGATCTGCCAGGCTGCCCGGCGAGGAGTCTCGATTGAAGGCGCAACCCTGTATTGCCGTATGACGCCCTGCCGGACCTGTGCCATGATGATCATCAATTGCGGTATTGTCCGTGTCGTCTGTGAGCGCCGCTACCATGATGGGGCCGAGAGCGAGGCGATGTTCCGCCAGGTGGGTATTAAAATCGAATATGTCTTTGATGAGGTTCAGAAATACTCCAATCAGTAAGCAGGCGCCCTGTTGCTCAAAATAAGCGATTCCCTATACAGTAGGCGCGTGAGCATGAATATTGTTTTTCTTGGTGAAATAACTGGCAAATCCGGCGTTTTCGCGGTCAAATCGACATTGCGGGAAATTAAAACCCGCTACGCGCCCGATTTCATCATTGCTAATACCGATTCGACGACAGGCGGCGCCGGCCTCGGCGTTCAGCATGCAGTCTATCTGAAAAAACTGGGGCTGGATTGCCTCACAATCGGCGAAAGCGCCTACTTCAAGCTGGATATGACAGGGTTTTACCCCAAGGCTCCCTGGGTGCTTCGTCCCGCCAATTATCCCTATGACAATCCGGGGCGGGGATACCGCGTTTTCCAGACTGAACGAGGAAAGATAGCGGTCATTGTCCTGCTCGGCCAAGCCGGTTTCAGCAGGGTTCATCTGGAAAATCCCTTTCATACCATTGACCGGATCCTGGAGCGAGTATCCAAAGACACTGCTTCGATTATAGTAGATTTCCATGCCGCGACCACAGCCGAAAAGCTCACCTTTGCCGCCTATCTTGATGGAAAGGTTTCCGCGGTTATCGGCAGTCACTGCAAGGCCCTGACCGCCGACGCCAGAATTCTGCAAAAAGGAACCGCGGCGATTACCGATTCCGGGCGCTGTGGCAGTATATTATCAGTGGGCGGTATGGATCCCGCGGCGAAAATCCGCGAGTATATGACTTCGGTTCGAACCTATATGGGAGACGGAACCGAAGGGTTGGAAAGCCAGGGCTGTGCGCTGACAATTGATGAAAACGGCAGGGCAACAGCCATGGAAAGTTTCAGAATACCGTGCAAGGAGCAGATTCATGACTGAATTGGCATTGGTCAAAAAAATAGAGGGCAAAATGGTGACAGTCAGCATCGAACTGCAGGAAGGCTGTGCTGCCTGTTCAAACGGAGCCTGCAAGGCCAACCGCAGTGCCCTGCAAGCCTACAACCGAAATGATGTGAAAATTGCGGAGGGCGATGAGGTCGAAATCGAAATCCCCGGCGCGGAACAGGCAAAAAGCGCGTTCTGGGTTTTGGGGCTCCCGCTGGTTGCCCTCTTTGCGGGCTATGGGCTCGGGCGCATTTTGTTCCCGACTGGCGGCGAAGGCCCGGCTGTCGGCGTTTCCGGCGCTTTGTTCCTCATTTTGATGGCGGCAGGCATCATGATTCAGAAAAAGAAAAAGTACGAAACAATGCCTGTGATTGTCAGGAAATTTGGCGAATACGGAGTTTAGTTTCCAGTATTAGCGCGGAGGAGCATGATTTATCGCGCGCTTCTGAATCTTCGCCTGACCGTGAGCTGTTCTTTCGGCGTCTGGATGGCACGGGCCAGTTTTTTGACTCGATTGTACAGTATTTCCTGAGCGCTTGATGGTTTTTCATGCCCCTCTGGCTGTATCGCTTCCCACGATCCTGAAGGCAAAAGCCTGTATGCATGGCTGGTGTCTTTGAAATAAGTCCAGAGAATCTCCTTGCAGGGTTTGCGGATGCTTTCGTCAAAAATGGGGAACATCAGCTCGATTCGGCGATCCATGTTTCTCGGCAGCCAATCAGCACTGGAAAGATAGATTTCCTCAGCACCCCCGTTCGCAAAATAAATCATGCGTCCATGCTCAAGATAGCGCCCCAGAATGCTTCTGACCTCGATCCGATCCGACAAACCGGGCAGACCTGGAATCAAGGCGCAGATACCGCGCACATTCAGCTGGATTCTGACTCCCGCTTGGGATGCGGCGTACAAGGCTTCGATTATTTCGGGATCGGCAAGGGCGTTCAGCTTGGCGAATATCAAACCAGGAGTCTCGGCGGTTGAGCGTTTGATTTCCCGGTCGATGAGCGCGAGCAGCCGTTTCTTCAAATCAAATGGCGCGATAGCCATGACTGACAGGGTTTGCACGGAAGAATAGCCCGTCAGCATATTGAAGAAAAATGACGCCTCCCGGCACAAATCCTCATTGACAGTAAACAGAGAAAAATCCGAATACAGCTTGGCGGTGCGGTCGTTATAATTACCGGTTGACAGGTGAAGGTATTTCCGTATGCTGCCATCCTTTTCCTTGCGGACCACCAGCGCCGCCTTGGCGTGAACTTTCAGCCGCGCAACCCCGTAGGTGACAATAGCGCCCGCCTGCTCAAGTGACGAGGCCCAGGTTATATTTCGTTCTTCGTCGAAACGAGCCTTTAATTCTACGACAACGGCAACCTGTTTTCGATTGCGCGCGGCTTTTATCAATGATTTTATGATCGGCGAATCTCCCGATGTCCGGTATAGCGTCATTTTTATGGACAGAACATCGGGGTCTGTCGCTGCTTCTTCGATAAAGCGGACAACCATGTCGAATGACTCATAGGGAACGTGCAGAAAAATATCTTTCGATTCGATTTCTTCCCAGATGGAGCTTTCCGAAGCTTCATGGAGCTGGATTGGGGGCCATGGCTTATCCAGCAATTGGGAGATCATGGGTTTTTGGGGAATCAGATTGTTGATTTCGGCAGCCAGCTCATGAAAGCCGCCCAGATCAATCGGGCCCTGCAGATGGTAGGTATCAAGCTCACCCAGCTCAAGACCCTTTTTCAGGATTGCGGTGAGAATCGGCGCTTTGCCGGAAATTGTCAGCCGCACCGGTGTGGAATTGTGCCGTTCCGCGAGCACTTCTTCCATTGCCGCAAGGAAATCTTCCTGCCGGTCTTCATCGACGCCGGAATCGGCATCGCGGGTCACTTTGAAAACCAGAGAACTGCGAACGCGGTTGCCGGGAAAGAGCCTGGCCGCGAAGCGCAGTATGACATCCTCAAGCAGGGCTATTCTGATTTTCTGGATTTCAGCCGCATTTGCCGCCTGAGCTTGCTCTTCTCCAGGCAGTCTGATAAATCTGGTTGTGTTTCGGGGCACCTGGGTGATTGCGAAACGTTGGGCGCCATCTTCAGCCTCGAGTTCGAATGCGCAGTGAATCTGCAAATTGCCGACAGACGGAAAAGCGTCTTCCTCGATCCTGAGCGGTGTGAGAAGAACAAAAATATTCTCGGAAAAATAATTTTCAAGAAATCTCGTCTCCTGCGGCGACCAATCGGCTGGGCTTGTAATCTCGAGCCCAGCTTTTGCCAGCGAAGGCCAGATTTCCTTCATGAGATAAGAGTATTGAACGGATATGATTTTTTTTACCCGCTCCGATATCTGTTCGAGCAAAGCAGCAGGATGAATGCCGGTAACATCGAAAGCCAGTTCTTTCTGTCTGATCGCCGATTTTACGGCGGCGACGCGGACCATGAAAAATTCGTCAAAATTGGCAGAAACGATGCTAAGGAATTTTAGCCTTTCCAGAAGCGGGGTGTGCGGCTTGCGTGCTTCCTGCAGAACTCGGTTGTTGAATTCAATCCAGGAGAGCTCGCGGTTGAAAAAAGGATATTCGGCCATTTTTATTCCTTACCCATCATTGCCCGCTCAGACAATCACCGGCTCGAGGCCGAAGACATCCTCGAACAAATCGCCCTTTGCGGAAAGAGAAAGGCGTTCCATGGAGTAATTAAGCGTCTGCGAAGGCTTGATGAGAAAGCGCTCTCCGCTTTTTTCAAAAGAAGAATCCATCGCCCGCCCGGTATGATTTCGATCCAGCGCATCGGCAACACGCAAGATTGCCGAGAGTTTCATGACAGTAACACGGTCCTCCCTCGGCAAGCTGATGTAGTTGAGGTGCATCGGAGAGGGCGGCATGTGCCGATGATATCGCACAACGTTCGAAACAATGGCGATATCGTTTTTATTCAAGCCGAAAATTTCCGAGTTGCTGACAATATATTCGCCGTGCTTGTGATGTCCTGAAGCCCTGATATAGGTTCCGATATCGTGCAGAACGGCGGCAATTTCAAGCAGGAGCCGTTCATGATCTCCAAGCCCGTGATCACGCGACAAAAAATCGAAAATTTCAAGACTGATTGCGGCGACGTTCCGTGCATGAACTTCATCATAGCGGTACCGTTTGCCCAGTGAGCGGGCAGACGCGAGAACCTGCGCGGTCAGCTCTCTTCTGATGCTTTTATCCAAACCGCTGACTTCGGCGAGAATTGCGCCTTCCCGTATTGATACATTGGGAATGATGACCGTTTCGGCGCTGGTTTTTTCCAGGAACAAGGCTTCAATCATCAATCCGGAAGCCAGCCCCTCCGCTTCTGTATAGGAAATATTGTATGCGGAGATGCATTCTTCAAGGCTCATAGCGGAAATGGATCTGGCAAAATCGATGAACTGCTCTCTGGACAGCACGGTATAGGCTGGATAGGCAGTTCCTGAAAGGCAGTATGCGGCAAAGCGAGCATCCGAGCCAATCACAATATATGATTTGATAGTGTCGAGTTTCAGCTCGTCCGCCATGAGATCGCAGGCTGTCTTGATATTGCTTTCAAGGTATTCTTCCAGATAGTTCCGGGAAGACCCGGCTTCCCGCATCTGCTCATCCAGCCTGAGCGTCCCGATCCGCAGGCTGTGGGTGGACACCATTTTACCGCGCTGGAGGAGCATGATTTCCGTGGTTCCGCCTCCCACTTCCAGGATCATGGAATTGGAGCGTGAAAGGAATTTGCGTTCATCCTGCAAGGCTTGCTGGACGGCGAGGTACATGAGATGATTTTCTTCAATATCTTCGATAATTCGAATTTTAAAACCGGTCTGGAGTGCGACACGGTCAGTGAAGGTGTCGCGGTTGGCTGCTTCCCGCAAGGCGCTTGTGCCGATCGTCGTAGCCGCTTCGGGGCTGATGCCGTAACCAGCCAGCATTTCTTTGAAGACATTTAAAATTGCGATGGTTTCCCGAATCGCGTCACGGCTGATCCGGCCCATGGTAAACGTGTCGCGCCCGATCCGGCTGGGTTTCGCGGCGCGATCAAGAACCTTAAGGCTGCCGTTTTTATCGATGGCGGCCACAAGCAGACGGATTCCTGTCGAGCCTATTTCGATTGCCGCGCGGGGAGCTGATGATGCAAGTGACAGAGCCTCTGATTCATTCATGATTCTATCAATAATACCATATAGAGCGAGTTTTTTCCAATGAAAACAGGTGCCCCTTATCAAAAAGCTGCCCGCAGTGTAAAATTGAAGCCAATGATGATGCATGAAGAACCTTCGCACAGAGCTGGAAAAACTCGTTATTCAGTTTTGCTCTTGGCTTTTTTGCTGTTAGGAACTCTCTTGGTAGCCGGCTGTTCAAACCGAGATGGATGGGGACTGGTGCTCTGGTCTGTCAAGGGAACTGATATCAAGGCAGGCAGTGTCGTTCCAATCTACCTTAAATCGAATATCATGAAAGAATATGTTATCGGCGCTCCGGATGGCTCGAATCAACGATATGAAGTGCCGCTGTGGCAGGTTGAGCGATTTTCGACCCGATCCAAAGCGGCCGCCCGGGCCAAAGAATTCGGCGACCTTCTTCATATCTATTTGATAGCGACGAGGGATGGCCTTCCGGTTCGCGAAAAGCCGCAGAACACCGCTAAAAGAGTCTACCGCCTGCATGAAAATGAATTGGTCAAAGCGCTGAAAATGGTTGAAGGCGAAAAGGTGTTCACCGGCAGCCAGGAGCTGGCAGGCTCATGGTATGAAGTGCTCACCATGGATGGCACAAAAGGCTATGTCTTCAGCAACACCATGAAGCTCATGGACGAATCGCAGGGCGAGATGCTGCCCGTGAAGGCGGTGCAGACCAACCAGGAGCTGGTCAGTGCGATTTTTGCCCGGACATGGCGTCCGGAATATTACGCCGCGATGATTGAAAATGACACGGTAGACCTTGATGCATTTTCTCTGCGCTTCGGCCTTTTCGCTGATGCAATCAATCAGCAGGTCAGAATCGAACTGCCGCAGTTTTCGAAAGTTTTCCAATATTCCAGCATAACGCAGGATGGTTCCTGGATAGTTTTCGGCTCGACAGATTTGCGGATTCTTCTGGAAAGCGCTGACAGTATCCTCGTTTCCTGGGCGCAGGATGGGCTGGCGGGCCAGTCAGGTCTGCAAAGCGCTGCCGGTGCTGTGGCCGCGGCGAAAAACGTGGATGCAGCTGCCAGCCAGGCTCAGCCGCTCGAATGGCGTCCAGGCGCTGCTTCATATCGCTTCCTTGCCCTTTCTGATGACATCAGGAGTCTGATTCGAGCTGAAGAAACACGCCAGGCTGAAGCGCTGAAAAGCTTCTTTGCAGCAGTTTCGTCCTTGGCTTCCGGTCATCAGGCTGGCAGTGCCGCGGAATTTTCCTCTCCCGATGCCGGAACGCTTTCACTCTGGCCTTCCGGGCTTTTTACCTGGAAGGATGTGGGAAACCTCCAGGCTGGTTTTCTGCCTGCCGAGTTGCATGAAAATGATGCGCTGACCGGCCAGGTGGTCTTCGGTCTCCGACTTTCAGAAGATCTTAAATCGCTGTTCCAAGGTGGTTTTTCGATATACCCCGAGAATGGAGGAAGCCGGAGTGATTATCTGTACAGGCTGAACGCCCAGGGCATAATTCTCGCAAAAGCGGTCAGCCCCGGAACCGATGCCATCGTAACACGCGTCGATAAACGGCTCGGCACGGTGGCGCTGAATTTTAAATCCCGCTGAAGGAAATCTGGAACCATATGGCTTTTGTACAACTCGGGGGCATAGCGCTCGCATTCGGCGCGCGCGACCTCATCAAAGACGCGACACTGACCCTGGCCGAAGGTTCGCGGGCTGCGCTGACCGGACCCAACGGGGCAGGAAAATCCACCCTGATGAAAATTGCCGCCGGC